>CAUQNI010000003.1:0-115528 GCA_963519555.1 uncultured bacterium | reverse complement strand
AATTGGTCGAGGATACCTTCAAGACCTGCAAGGAAGGCAACAACTACAACCAAGACAGCAGAAATAATTGAAATATCTGACATGGTTTTATTCCTTTTCTATTTAATGATAATAAAGTGAAAAAATTTCTTAGAATTTTTCTATAGTTTGATATTTGTTATTGAACGTTGGCTTTGTTAATCAAGTCAAACAAATCTTTTTTGGTGTCGTTTGGTACTTTACGTACGTCAAATTCAACACCGAGGTCACGCATTTTTTCAAATGTAGCAACGTCTTCTTTGTCCATAGACAGAACGTTGTTGATCATTGTTTTACCAGTTGAGTGAGCCATTGATCCTACGTTAAGAGTCTTGATTGGCACGCCACCTTCAATTGCACGAAGGGCATCTTGAGGTGTTTCAAACAAGACAAGGGCATGAGTTTCTCCAAAACGTGGGTCTTTTGAAACCTCAATCAATTTTTGGATTGGTACAACATTGGCTCTTACTCCGTTAGGAGCTGCTTGTTTAATCAATTCTTTACGAAGATCGTCGTTGGCAACGTTATCTGAAGCAACGATGATACGATCTGCTTTTGAATCTGGAGTCCAAGCAGTTGCAACCTGACCGTGAAGGAGACGTGTGTCTAGACGGGCAAGATTGATTTTCAGTTTACCGTCACCGATAACAGTTCCTTCTGGGATAGCAGCTTGGGCAACTGGAGCAGCTGCAGCACTTGCAACTTCTTCAACTGGATTTAACTCTTCTGGAAGAGCTTTGATGCCATCTTTGGCTTCTTTGATAATATTCGCAGCGACTTTTTCCACACCTGCAGCAGCGTCCATGAGGCGCTCTGTATAGGCTTGGATTAACATCGGTAAGTTAAGTCCTGTGATGATGGCAAATTTACGATCAGGATTTTCTCCCATCACGCGACTAGCTTGGTTGAATGGAGAACCACTCCAAAGGTCAGCCAAAACTAGCACCTCATCTTCTGCGTCAAATGCAGCCACAGCGTTGTTAAATTTAGCATATAGGTCATCTGGACCTTCATTTGGCATAAAGGTTACAACTTGAACCTTTTCTTGTTCACCAAAGATCATAGATCCTGACTGATGAATACCCGCGGCAAATTCGCCGTGGCTCGCAATAATGATTCCGATACTCATTATTGTCATTCCTCCTTATAAAATGTTGTGCCCATTGTTTAAGAAAACTTTAAGACTAGATTAGTATAAACCGTTTTCATAAAAAAATCAACTATTTGATATATAATTTTTTTTAAAAATAAAATACATATGTTTTGAAATATTGATATATAAATGTTTTCAAGAAGAAAATATTTTTTATTTTAAAAATTTAATATAAAAAAGTTGGAAGAAACATCCAACTTTTTTGTATATGTTTTTATTGAATTAGTTTGTGAAATCAAGTACCATACGCCCTTGGATTTGACCTTTTTCCATTTCGTCGAAAATGGCTACGGCATCTTCTACTGGACGTTTTTGGACAACTGGAACTACCAAACCTTCTGCACCGAATTGGAAGGCTTCTTCCAAGTCTTTACGAGTTCCAACAAGAGAACCGATAACTTGGATTCCATCTAGGACTGTTTTAACGATGCTGAGTTCCATCATTTCAGAAGGAAGACCGACAGCGACTACGCGACCACCAGCACGAACTGAGTCAACAGCCTGATTGAAGGCAACTTTAGATACAGCAGTTACGACAGCTGAATGAGCTCCACCATCAGTTTTTTCCTTGATGAGTCCAGGTACATCGTCAACTTCTAGTCCGTTAATAACGATATCCGCACCGACTTCTTTTGCAAGGGCAAGTTTGTCGTTGTTGATATCAACCGCGATGACATGAGCATTGAATACTTTTTTAGCGTATTGAACGGCTAGGTTACCAAGTCCACCAGCACCGTAAAGAACAACCCATTGTCCTGGTTCAACTTTGGCCTCTTTAATAGCTTTATAGGTTGTTACGCCAGCACATGTGATAGAAGAAGCTTGGGCTGGATCAAGTCCGTCAGGAACTTTGACAGCATAGTCTGCAGTTACGATACATTGTTCAGCCATACCACCATCTACTGAGTAGCCAGCATTTTTTACTGTACGGCAAAGAGTTTCACGACCAGTTGTACAGTATTCGCAAGTACCACATCCTTCAAAGAACCAAGCAACGCTGACGCGGTCACCGACTTTAAGGCTTTTCACATCTGGGGCAATTTCTTTAACGATACCAACACCTTCGTGGCCAAGAACACGTCCTGGTACTTGACCAAAGTCACCATGGGCAACGTGGAGATCGGTGTGGCAAACACCGCAGTATTCAATTTCTACAAGTGCTTCCCCAGTTTCAAGTGGGCGGAGTACTTTTTCTTCAACAGCAACACCAGTGCTTTCTGGATTTACAACAACAGCTTTCATAGCTATCCTCCTTGATATTGGCCGAGAACAGGGACAACAGGACTGGATTGACTTTGTGTCAACAGAGTCGAGTGTGACGAGCTCTCTTGTATTTATATGTGAAGTATATCACAAAAGAAAGCCTTTTCCAAGGTTTTGGAGGTAAAAAATAGAACAATCGATTAACTGGTTGATGAGACTGTGAAAAGAGCACAAAGACCAGCTTGCAAGCTGGTCAGAATAGACTATAAGAATAAATCTCGCAGGGTTTTGGCAACCCCATCTTGGTCATTGGTCAGAGAAATTTGCTCATCGGCATAAGGGAGTAGCTCTGGATTGGCATTTTTCATGGCATAGCCCTTCCCAGCAAAAGCGAGCATTTCGGTATCATTGTGTTCATCTCCAAAGGCAATTAAATCCTTTTTGTCACGGTTCATTACTTTAAGCAAGTAGTCTAAGGCGAAGGCCTTATTGACTCCTTTAGGAGTACACTCAAGGATATTGAGCGGACCACCCCAAGTATTGATAGACAGTTGATATTGGTAGAAAGCATTCATTTCTTTTGCCAGGGCATACTTGTCACTAGCTCTGGTCTGTAACAGGATACAATTAGGATCCTTTGTTACCAATTCAGGCTGGAATTGATCTTCAGGTTGGAAAGCTTCTACCCCAAATAGTTTTGGATTGGCAATTTCTTCATTAGGATTTGTAATGTAGAATTTTTTACGATATTCACCAGCGATAAAATCGGCTTGAATATCTTCTGAACGTTGAACCATGTCTAAAAGATATTTTTTGTCTACAGTCAAACATTTTTCAAAGTCCCAAACTTGGTCTGGTAAATGAGTAAGGGAGCCGTTGAAATTAATCATAGGAGTGTCTAAGCCAAGCTCGCGGTAAAAATCCTTTGACATGCGGTAAGGGCGACCTGTCGTAATAATAATCTGATGGCCTTTTTCAGCAACTTTTTTAATGGTTTCTTTGGTAAAGTCAGAAATTTGACTGTCTGAGTTGAGCAGGGTTCCATCTAAATCAACTGCAATAATTTTTTTCGTCATATGAACCTTTCTAGTGTCTTTTCAGATAAGATGTCTACTATTATAACAAAAAGCAGGCAGAAAAGCAGATTCGAAACCAAAAATGAAATTTTATCAAATTCTTAAATAAATCAAACAAAGATATTGAAAAAGTGAATGATAAATGATATAATTCTACTATTGTTCGTAAAAATTAAAAGGAGATTGATAATGGACAAATTATTTAAACTAAAAGAGAACGGTACAGACGTTCGTACAGAGGTTCTCGCTGGTTTAACAACTTTCTTTGCAATGAGCTATATTCTCTTTGTAAACCCACAAATTCTTTCGCAAACAGGAATGCCTGCTCAGGGTGTTTTCCTCGCAACGATTATTGGTTCTGTGGTAGGAACCCTTATGATGGCTTTTTATGCCAACTTACCATATGCCCAAGCGCCAGGTATGGGACTGAATGCCTTCTTTACCTTTACAGTTGTCTTTGGACTTGGTTATACTTGGCAAGAAGCCTTGGCTATGGTCTTCATGTGTGGTATTATTTCATTGATTATTACTTTGACAAATGTACGCAAAATGATCATTGAATCCATTCCTACTGCTCTTCGTTCAGCTATTTCAGCAGGTATCGGTGTCTTCCTTGCTTACGTAGGGATTAAGAATGCTGGACTTTTGAAATTTACGATTGATCCAGGTAACTATACTGTTGTAGGAGAAGGTGCTGACAAAGCTCAAGCAACGATTGCAGCAAACTCTTCAGCGGTTCCAGGATTGGTTGACTTTAATAACCCAGCTGTTTTGGTAGCTCTTGCAGGACTTGCTATTACTATCTTCTTTGTCATAAAAGGGATTAAGGGAGGGATTATCCTCTCTATCTTAACAACAACAGTTCTTGCAATTGCAGTAGGTTTAGTTAATATTTCTAGCATTGATTTTTCAAATAATCACTTGGGTGCTGCGGTAGAGGATTTGAAGAAAATTTTTGGTGCAGCTCTTGGTTCAGAAGGTTTGGGAGCTTTGATTTCAGATACAGCTCGCTTACCTGAGACTCTGATGGCTATTCTGGCCTTCTCTTTAACAGATATTTTTGATACAATTGGTACTCTAATTGGTACTGGTGAAAAAGTTGGGATCATTGCTTCTAAGGGTGAAAACAATGAATCAGTTAAATTGGACAAAGCTCTTTATTCTGATTTAATTGCTACAACAATTGGTGCAGTAGCTGGTACTTCAAACGTAACGACTTATGTTGAGTCTGCTGCAGGTATCGGTGCAGGTGGACGTACTGGTTTGACAGCCTTGGTTGTGGCTATCTGTTTTGCAATTGCAAGCTTCTTTAGCCCACTTTTAGCGATTGTACCAACAGCTGCTACAGCTCCAATCTTAATTATTGTTGGGATTATGATGTTGGCTAGCTTGAAAAATATTCATTGGGATGATATGTCTGAAGCGGTTCCTGCTTTCTTCACATCTATCTTTATGGGATTCAGCTACTCTATCACTCAGGGTATTGCAGTTGGTTTCTTGACTTACACTTTGACTAAGATTGTTAAAGGTCAAGCTAAAGATGTCCATGTCATGATTTGGATTTTGGATGCCTTGTTTATCCTTAACTACATCAGTATGGCTCTATAATAGGATGACCCAGGGGGATTTCCCCCCTTTTTTAATACAAAGGAGATAGCTGATGGAAGAGCAAAGTATGTGGAAAGAATTGTTGAATCGTGCAGGCTGGATTTTGGTCTTTTTGCTAGCGACAATTTTATATCAGATTCCTTTAGCAGTTACTTCCATTTTAGCTTTACATGAAGTACCACTGTTACAATCAGGACTGATAGTTGCTGGCCTTTCGATTGTGGTTCTGGCTCTGTTTATTATAGGAGCTCGTAAAACGCAAATAGCTAGTTTTAATTTTTCTTTTTTAGAGCTAAGGATTTGGCACGATTGGGTTTGAGTTATCTAGTCATTATCGGGTCAAATATACTTGGTTCCATTTTATTGCAACTGTCAAATGAGACGACAACTGGCAACCAGTCTCAGATTAACGATATGGTTCAAAATAGTTCTCTGATTTCCAGTTTCTTCTTGCTAGCTTTGCTTGCTCCGATTTGTGAGGAAATCTTGTGTCGTGGGATTGTTCCTAAAAAGATTTTCCGAGGCAAGGAAAACTGGGGATTTGTAGTTGGTGCGATTGTGTTTGCTTTATTGCATCAACCAAGTAATCTACCTTCTTTATTGATTTACGGAGGTATGTCGACCGTTCTGTCTTGGACAGCCTACAAGACCCAACGTTTGGAAATGTCGATCTTACTTCACATGATTGTGAATGGGGTGGCTTTCTGTTTGTTGGCTCTTGTGGTGATGATGAGTCGGACATTAGGAATTTCTGTTTAGAAAGTTTTCATGTAGGAATTGACCTCTTTCTACTAGGGAAAGATGAATGCAATCGTGTCCATCTTTTTCTTTTTATGGTAAAATAGAGAGATGATATGATGAAAAGTCTTGAGGGAGTGACCGATATGTCAAGTACAGTAAATCATGCAAAGACAGCTATTTGCGGAATTATCAATGTAACCCCAGATTCCTTTTCGGATGGTGGTCAATTTTTTGCTCTTGAGCAGGCGCTCCAGCAGGCTCGTAAATTGATAGCTGAAGGGGCGAGTATGCTAGATATCGGCGGAGAATCAACTCGGCCAGGCAGTAGCTATGTTGAGATAGAAGAGGAAATCCAGCGTGTTGTTCCAGTGATTAAAGCGATTCGCAAGGAAAGTGATGTCCTCATCTCTATCGATACTTGGAAAAGTCAGGTGGCAGAGGCTGCTTTGGTTGCTGGTGCCAATCTGGTCAATGATATCACTGGTCTCATGGGAGATGAGAGAATGGCTCATGTGGTTGCTGAAGCGAGAGCGAAAGTGGTTATCATGTTTAATCCAGTTATGGCTCGACCTCAGCATCCTAGTTCGCTCATCTTTCCTCATTTTGGCTTCGGTCAAGCTTTTACAGAGGAAGAGTTAGCTGATTTTGAAACATTGTCAATCGAAGACTTGATGGAGGCTTTCTTTGAACGAGCATTAGCGAGAGCAGAGGAAGCTGGTATTGCTCAAGAAAATATCCTGCTGGACCCAGGAATCGGCTTTGGTCTGACCAAGAAAGAAAATCTCCTTCTTTTACGGGACTTGGATAAACTCCATCAGAAGGGCTATCCAATCTTTCTTGGAGTGTCGCGCAAGCGCTTTGTCATCAATATCCTAGAAGAGAATGGTTTTGAAGTCAATCCTGATACAGAACTTGGTTTCCGCAATCGGGATACGGCTTCGGCTCATGTAACCAGTATCGCTGCGAGACAGGGTGTGGAAGTGGTGCGCGTGCATGACGTAGCCAGTCACAGGATGGCAGTTGAAATTGCCTCCGCTATTCGTCTAGCTGATGATGCGGAAAATCTAGATTTAAAACAATACAAATAAGATGAAAGAAATTAAAAACAATCAATGGATTGCCAACTATCGGACGGACCAACCGCATTTTGGCTTGGAACGCATGGTGGAACTATTAGCTCTGCGTGACAATCCCCATCTCAAACTCAAGGTCATCCATATCGGAGGAACCAATGGCAAGGGTTCGACCATTGCTTTTTTGAAAAATATGCTAGAAAAGCTAGGGCTGAGAGTTGGGGTGTTCAGCTCGCCCTATCTCATTCACTACACAGACCAGATTAGTATCAATGGGGAATCTATTCCCGAGACTAGACTCGAAACTCTCATGGCAGACTATCAGTCTTTGCTGGAGGGAGAAGCGGTCGCCAATTTGCAGGGGACAACCGAGTTTGAGATTATCACAGCTATAGCCTATGACTACTTTGCCTCAGAGCAAGTAGATGTGGCTATCATGGAAGTGGGCATGGGTGGACTTTTGGATAGTACCAATGTTTGCCAGCCCATTTTGACAGGAATTACAACTATTGGCTTGGATCATGTAGCCCTACTTGGTGACACTTTGGAGGCCATAGCAGAGCAGAAGGCAGGCATTATCAAACAAGGAACTCCCTTGGTGACAGGTCGTATCGCTCCAGAAGCTTTGGCTGTGATTGACCGCATTGCGGAAGGGAAAGATGCGCCGAGACTTGCCTACGGGACAGATTATCAGGTTCGTCATCAAGAAAGTGTGGTGACAGGGGAAGTCTTTGACTATACCAGTTCTGCCAGACGAGGTCGCTTCCAGACAGGTTTACTTGGCTTGCACCAGATAGAGAATGCTGGGATGGCCATAACTTTACTTGATGCTTTTTGTAAAGAAGATGGTCGAGAACTAGCAAGCAATCACTTGCTTGCTCAAGCTCTGGAAGAAATAAGATGGCCGGGGCGTTTGGAAATCGTGTCAAGGAACCCCTTGATGATCTTGGATGGGGCCCACAATCCTCATGCTATCAAGGCTTTATTGGCAACCTTGCAAGAACGCTTTGCGGATTATCGTAAGGAAATCCTCTTTACTTGCATCAAAACCAAGGCCTTGGAGGATATGTTGGACTTGTTGGGGACAATGCCAGATACCGAGCTTACCCTGACACATTTTGACGATAGTCGGGCGACTGCTGAAAGCGTGCTGAAAGAGGCAGCTAAGTCTAGAAATCTCAGCTACCAGGATTGGCAGGATTTTCTAGAGCAGAAATTGACAGATAAAAAAGAAGAGAAACAAACAGTTAGGATTGTCACAGGTTCCTTGTATTTCTTGAGCCAAGTGAGAGCCTATCTGATGGAGAGGAAAAACGAAAATGGATACACAAAAGATTGAAACAGCTGTAAAAATGATTATCGAGGCTGTCGGAGAGGACGCTAACCGTGAGGGCTTGCAGGAAACGCCTGCTCGTGTGGCCCGTATGTACCAAGAGATTTTTTCAGGGCTTGGTCAAACAGCGGAGGAACATTTGTCAAAATCCTTTGAGATTATTGACGATAATATGGTGGTAGAAAAGGATATCTTTTTCCATACCATGTGTGAACACCACTTTCTACCATTTTATGGGAGAGCGCATATTGCCTACATTCCAGATGGCCGTGTGGCAGGTTTGTCTAAGCTAGCCCGTACGGTTGAAGTTTATTCTAAAAAACCACAAATTCAAGAACGGTTGAATATCGAAGTGGCCGATGCCTTGATGGACTATCTAGGTGCTAAAGGAGCCTTTGTTGTCATTGAGGCGGAACATATGTGTATGAGTATGCGTGGAGTGAGAAAACCAGGAACTGCAACCTTGACGACAGTAGCTAGAGGTCTATTTGAAAAAGATAAGGACCTCCGAGACCAGGCTTATCGTTTAATGGGACTATAAAAGAATCCGCTTCAAGCGGATTTTTCTAGAAAGGAATCATTATGGATCAACTGCAGATTAAGGATTTGGAAATTTTTGCCTATCATGGTCTTTTTCCGAGTGAGAAAGAATTAGGCCAGAAGTTTGTCGTTTCAGCCATCCTATCCTATGATATGACCAAGGCGGCGACAGATTTGGATTTAACGGCTTCTGTCCATTATGGAGAACTGTGTCAGCAGTGGACGACTTGGTTTCAGGAAACGAGTGAAGATTTGATTGAAACGGTAGCCTACAAACTGGTAGAACGTACCTTTGAGGCTTATCCTCTTGTCCAAGAAATTCAGCTGGAACTGAAAAAACCTTGGGCGCCAGTGCATTTGCCGCTAGATACTTGCTCGGTAACCATTCATCGCCGTAAGCAACGGGCCTTTATCGCCCTAGGAAGCAATATGGGAGATAAGCAAGCCAATTTGGAACAAGCCATTGAGAAAATGCGAGCTCGAGGTATCCATATTCTCAAAGAGTCCAGTGTCTTGACGACGGAGCCTTGGGGTGGTGTGGAGCAAGATAGCTTTGCTAATCAAGTGGTTGAGGTTGAAACCTGGTTGCCTGCCCCAGTGCTATTAGAGACCTTGTTAGCCATTGAGTCAGAGATGGGAAGGGTGCGAGAAGTGCATTGGGGACCTCGTTTGATTGATTTGGACTTGCTCTTTGTGGAGGACCAGGTCATTTATATAGATGACCTTATCTTGCCTCATCCTTACATAGCGGAACGCCTTTTTGTCCTTGAGTCCTTACAGGAAATTGCACCTCATTTTATCCATCCTACATTAAAGCAACCGATCCGTAACTTGTATAATGCTTTGAAAAAATAGAAAAACTCTAGTTTTCAGTCACTTGCAACTGAAGGCTAGAGTTTTTATACTCTTCGAAAATCTCTTCAAACCACGTCAGCTTCCATCCACAACCTCAAAACAGTGTTTTGAGCAGCCTGCGGCTAGCTTCCTAGTTTGCTCTTTGATTTTCATTGAGTATTAAAATAGGTCATTTTCTTCTGGGAGGAGGATAGTTTCTCTACCGTCCATATCTAAAACCAGTACTCTTGGGGGATAAAGAGGGTCGAAAGGATGGTTAAAGTCAAAATCAATAGCTGTAGGGAGGTGTTGACTTGAGAAGTGGAAGGTAATTTTTCCTTGGTTATTGAGCAATTGAAACTCAAGTTCTTCTTCCAATTCAAAGACATTTTTTAAGAAATGGTCGATGATATACCAAAAAGAGTCAATGACATCATCAGGCAAGCTGGTAACAATGCCAAAACTAGCCGACCGCATGTGGGTATTGGTAAAAGCCATATCTTTGCCTCCTTTCTTTTTCCTTATCATACAGCAAATAGGATTAAAAATCAAGAAAAGGTGATTTTTTCTTCATAAACATAGTTTTCTATGAAATTTTTTTCAAACAATCTTCAAAAAATGCTTGAAAGTGTTTACAAATAGTGATAAAATGGAATAAGTAGAATCATGAAAACGAAATTTTCATACCGTCTCTTTTTTGGAGTCTCGTGAGGTATGATATAGAAAGGAAATGGAATGAATACAGACGATACAGTAACGATTTATGATGTCGCCCGTGAAGCAGGAGTTTCAATGGCGACGGTTAGCCGTGTAGTCAATGGCAATAAGAATGTAAAAGAGAATACTCGAAAAAAAGTGCTTGAGGTGATTGACCGTTTGGATTACCGTCCAAATGCAGTGGCGCGTGGTCTGGCAAGTAAAAAGACAACCACTGTCGGTGTCGTGATTCCAAATATTACCAATGGCTATTTCTCAACGCTTGCTAAAGGGATTGATGATATCGCTGAAATGTACAAGTATAACATCGTCCTTGCCAATAGTGATGAGGATGATGATAAGGAAGTTTCAGTGGTTAATACACTGTTTTCTAAGCAAGTGGATGGTATCATTTTTATGGGGTACCACTTGACTGAAAAAATTCGTTCAGAGTTTTCTCGTTCTCGAACACCAGTTGTTCTTGCAGGAACTGTGGATGTAGAACATCAGCTTCCAAGTGTCAATATTGACTACAAACAAGCAACGATTGATGCAGTAACCTACCTTGCTAAAGAAAATGAGCGCATTGCTTTCGTTAGTGGTCCACTAGTGGATGATATCAATGGTAAGGTTCGTTTGGTTGGCTACAAGGAAGCCTTGAAAAAAGCAGGTATTTCTTATAGCGAAGGATTGGTATTTGAGTCTAAATACACTTATGAAGATGGCTATGCCTTGGCAGAGCGTTTAATTTCATCAAACGCAACTGCAGCAGTTGTAACAGGTGATGAACTGGCAGCAGGTGTCTTGAACGGCCTTGCTGATAAGGGTGTATCAGTACCAGAAGAGTTTGAAATTATTACTAGTGATGATTCGCAAGTCTCTCGCTTTACCCGTCCAAACTTGACAACTATTGCCCAACCTCTTTATGATCTTGGAGCTATTAGCATGCGTATGTTGACTAAGATTATGCACAAGGAAGAGTTGGAAGAACGTGAAGTTCTCTTACCTCATGGTTTGACAGAACGTCGTTCAACACGAAAACGTAAATAGAAAAAATCAGGGAATCGTGAAGATTTCCTGATTTTGCTTTCTGGAGAAGAGACTTAGCCTTCCATATAGTCTTTCAAAGCTTGTCCTTTTAGTCCAGCATTGAGGGCGATAAGGAGTTTCAGGCGGGCTTTTTGGGCGTTGAGTTCTTTAACAAAGAAGACACCAGATTTTTGCAACTGCACGCCCCCACCTTGGTAGGCATAAACAGGTTCTGCAATACCGTTAAAGCATCGTGAAACCAGGGCGACTGGGATTCCTTTTTGCAGAAGGCTTTCTAATTTTTGAGCTGTTTCTTTGGGAACATTACCAGCTCCGAAGGCTTGGATAATCAAACCGTCCAATTGTTCCAAATCCAGCATATCAATCAGCTCATCTGTCATACCAGCATAAGCAGAGATGATAGGGACTAATCCTTGTATGTGATCAAGATCAAAGCGAACACGAGGTTCAGCTGTTTTGAAGTAGAGGATTTCCTGTTTCATAATCAGACCAAGTGGCCCGTGTGTTGGGGTCTGGAAGGTGCCGACGTTGGTCGTATGTGTTTTGGTAACATACTTGGCAGCATGGATTTCATCGTTCATAACGACCAAAACACCTTTGTCCGCAGCCCTGTCATCGCTAGCCACCCGTAAAGCACTCAGATAATTATAAACACCGTCGCTGCCGAGTTCGTTAGAGCTGCGCATGGCACCTGTTAGAACGATGGGCATATGGGGAACTTCCATGGTATCAAGGAAATAAGCTGTTTCCTCTAGAGTATCGGTCCCGTGTGTGATTACCACCCCATCGTAGTTATCTGCTTCCTCTTTAATTTTTTGGTAGAGGGCCAGCATATGCTTGGGTTTGATATGGGGGCTTGGTAGGTTAAAAAAGTCCAAGGCGTGGACTTGGATTCCGTCGAGGGGATTGGACACATGGTTCATGGGATTATCTGAACTCGTCACAACAGCGCCAGAAGCATCGGCCTGCATGGAAATAGTCCCACCTGTATGTAAAACAAGGATTTTCTTAGGCATGATTTACTCACTCTTTCTGAAATGTGGTATAATCATTGTATCACAAAAGGGGAGATTGGGATAGGATGGAAGTCAAAGCTGTTTTTTTTGATATCGATGGAACCTTGGTCAACGATCGCAAGAGTGTTTTGAAATCCACTAAGGACGCGATTAAAATTGTCAAAGAACAAGGGGTGCTTGTCGGCGTAGCGACAGGTCGAGGACCTTTTTTTGTTAAGGAATTGATGGACGATTTGGATCTGGATTTTGCGGTAACCTACAATGGCCAGTATATCTTTACTAAAGACAGAGTCTTGTTCACGAGCCCAATTTCCAAGTTACATTTGCGCCATCTTATTACGTATGCTAAAAAAGAGGGCAAGGAGATTGCCTTAGGGACCAAGGATGCCATGTTGGGTTCTAAAATCATGTCCTTTGGTTTGGGTTCTTTTTCCCAACGAATCAGTCGCTTCGTTCCCTCAGTTTTAACTCGGACAGTGAGTCATTCCTTTAATCGTATGGTCAGCAAGGTTGTTCCCCAAAAGGAAGAAGACCTGCTTCACCTGATGAATCAGCCTATCTACCAAGTTTTGATGCTGATGACGCCAGAAGAATCTGAGAAGGCGGCAGCTGATTTTGAAGACTTGAAATTGACACGTAGCAATCCTTTTGCAGCAGATGTCATCAATCAAGGAAACTCTAAATTGGAAGGCATACGCCGAGTCGGGAAAGAATATGGTTTTGATCTCAACCAAGTCATGGCCTTTGGTGACTCAGATAATGACCTAGAAATGCTGGCGGGTGTCGGTATGTCGGTCGCTATGGGAAATGGTAGTAGCAGTGTCAAGGAAGTGGCTAAGCACATTACCACTAGCAATCAGCAAGACGGAATCCACAAGGCTCTGGAACATTTTGGTGTTCTGGCCTCAGAAAAAGTCTTTGTCAGCCGTGACTATCATTTCAATAAGGTCAAGACCTTCCACCACATGATGGATGAACGAACCCAAGAAGAACCTCGAGCTTGGGATTTAGAAGGTGCAACCCATAGGGCTGGCTTTAAAATAGAAGAATTGGTGGAGTTTGTTCGAGCCGCCAGTCCTTCTGAAGAGGACTTTGGTCAAGCTGTATTGCAACTTCATCAAGCTCTTGATAAGGCAGCAGATAAAGTAGCTAAGAAGACGCCTGCTCAGCAAGATTTGATAGGTCAGGTGGATGCCTTGATTGACACACTTTACTTCACCTATGGCAGTTTTGTCTTGATGGGGGTGGACCCAGAACGTATTTTTGACATTGTTCATCAGGCCAATATGGGGAAAATTTTCCCAGATGGCAAGGCTCATTTTGATCCAGTGACCCACAAAATCTTAAAGCCAGATGATTGGGAAGAAAAATATGCTCCAGAACCTGCTATTAAAAAGGAACTGCAGCGCCAGCTCAAGGCTTATGAACGCCATAAAGAGAGAAATAAATAGTAAACAAAAAGGAGCGCTGAGCTCCTTTTTTCGTGATTACAAGGTTTTTTCTTGTTCTCTCACAACTAGCAAATCGACCTTAGCATGGCGGAGGATGTATTCAGATGAAGATCCGACTAAGAGGCGTTCAAAGGCGTTGAGACCAGTTGCGCCAACGAGGATGAGGTCCACTTCCTCAGCATCGGGAATAGTACGTGCTAAGAGGGTCTTTGGATTTCCCATTTCAATGACGATGTGAATATCTGCCACACCAGCATCTTTAGCACGTTTTTCGTACTCTTTCATCAGACTTTCAGCGTCGACTTGGAGTTCTTCGTAAACTTCAGCATCAAAGGTGGATACGCTTTGGAGAGCGCGTGTGTCAATGACATGGGCGATGGTGAGTTTAGCGTCGTTTCGTAGAGCAGAATGAACTCCCTTGACAAAAGCCAAGTCCGCTTCCTTAGAACCATCGATTGCGACCATAATATTTTGGTAACGTTGTGCCATAATGAAACCTCCTGAAATTTTCTTACTATAATTGTAAACCTTTTCACTATAGAAGTAAAGTAAAAAAAGTATTTTTCAAAAGAATGTTGGCGCTTAAAATCTATATAATATATGATAAAATAAAAGAAAGGATAGCAGGAAGAAGTGAAGGGAGGGAGAATGATGAAAAACTCTTTTCAAGAAACAAAAAAATCAAATTTCCTTTATTATGGAATCATCTTGGTTTCAGTCTTGGTAGAAGTGATTATGATCTGGCAATTAGAGAAGCTGATTCCGCTTCTCTATCCAGGTTTTATTGGATTTTTAGTCTTTCACCTACTCTACCATCTGCTATTATTCCTAGTTGCAAAGCGAAGTGGTCGCTGGGATTACTTGATGATATGGGGGCTCTTCCTCATGTTCAATCTTCTCTATGACTCCTTTCTAGGCTTGCTTTTTCTAGGTTTATCTTTTGGTATGTGATGTGTCTTTGCAAAACACCTGCTATCTCTTCTGTCTTAACCTCGCTTTTAGCGAGGTTTTTCTTCTATAGGAAACTAGTAACACATTTCAGTAAACTTGTCGCATTCTCTTTCTAGTGGTATAATGTTACTATCCTGATGAATTGAGGAAACAAGATGAAAGAATATAACAAGTCTAGTAAGTTAGAACATGTTGCTTATGATATCCGTGGTCCTGTTTTGGAAGAAGCCATGCGGATGCGAGCAAACGGAGAAAAGATTTTACGTCTAAATACAGGAAATCCAGCAGAATTTGGTTTTACAGCGCCAGACGAGGTCATTCATGACTTAATTATGAATGCGCGTGATAGTGAAGGCTATTCTGACTCCAAAGGGATTTTCTCAGCCCGTAAGGCCATCATGCAGTATTGCCAGCTGAAGAAATTCCCCAATGTGGATATTGATGATATTTACCTTGGAAATGGTGTCAGCGAGCTAATTGTCATGTCCATGCAGGGGCTTTTGGATAATGGAGACGAGGTCTTGGTGCCTATGCCAGACTATCCTCTCTGGACAGCTGCTGTCAGCCTAGCTGGAGGAAATGCAGTCCACTATATCTGTGATGAGGCTGCAGAATGGTATCCAGATATTGACGATATCAAGTCAAAAATCACTTCCAATACCAAGGCAATCGTCCTTATCAATCCAAACAACCCAACTGGAGCCCTTTATCCTAAGGAACTCTTATTGGAAATCATTGAAATTGCCCGTCAAAACGATTTGATCATCTTTGCGGATGAAATCTATGACCGCATGGTCATGGATGGACATGTGCATACGCCTGTGGCTAGTTTGGCACCAGATGTCTTCTGTGTCAGCATGAATGGTCTATCAAAATCTCACCGTATTGCTGGTTTCCGTGTGGGTTGGATGGCCTTGTCTGGTCCTAAGACACACGTTAAAGGATATATCGAAGGGCTCAATATGTTGTCCAATATGCGCCTTTGCTCTAACGTTTTGGCCCAACAAGTCGTACAAACTTCCTTGGGTGGCCACCAATCAGTCGATGAATTGCTTCTTCCTGGTGGACGAATCTATGAACAAAGAAACTTCATCTACAATGCCATTCAAGATATCCCAGGTTTGTCTGCGGTTAAACCCAAGGCTGGACTCTATATCTTCCCTAAAATCGACCGCAATATGTACCGTATCGATGATGATGAGCAGTTTGTCCTTGATTTCTTGAAGCAGGAAAAGGTTCTATTAGTTCATGGTCGCGGGTTCAATTGGCAGGAACCAGACCACTTCCGTATCGTTTACCTTCCTCGTGTCGATGAACTAGCCCAAATCCAAGAAAAGATGACACGTTTCTTGAAACAGTATCGTAGATAGGGCTTACATTCGAAAAAGCTGGAAACATTTGCCTAGAGCTATTGACAAAAGTGAAAGAATCAGATAGAATAGTAAAGTATGTTTAGTAACTGATCACTTTATAGCCGGCTAAACGAATACAAAATCTATGAGGAGGTATTCATCGTGAAACGTACTTATCAACCAAGTAAACTTCGTCGTGCGCGCAAACACGGATTCCGTAACCGTATGTCAACTAAAAACGGTCGTCGCGTATTGGCAGCTCGTCGTCGTAAAGGACGCAAAGTTTTGGCTGCATAATCCAAACGAACCATATCAAAAATCAGTAGGAACTCGAGTCTACTGATTTTTATTTTTGTAAAAAAGTACAAAAAGCTTTATATTTTTGCTTGAATAGTGTATAATATTTCACATACTGTAAAAATGGAGAATAATCATGAAGAAATCAAAAGTTATGCTTTTTGGAGCTATGGCTTTGACAGCAGGTCTAGCTTTAGCAGCGTGTGGATCATCTCAATCAAGTAATGCAGACAAGACTTACTCTTATATCTTTGTCAATAACCCAGATACCTTGGATTATATTACCTCTACACGAGACTCTACATCTAGTATCACAACCAACTTGATTGATGGTTTGTTAGAAAATGACCAGTATGGCAATCTTATTCCTTCTATGGCTGAGTCATGGACAGTGTCAAAAGATGGTTTGACCTACACTTATAAAATCCGTCAGGGAGCTAAATGGTACACTTCTGAAGGAGAAGAGTATGCGGATGTAACGGCCCATGACTTTGTAACTGGTCTCAAGTATGCGGCTGATAAAAAGGCTGAAAACTTGTACTTGGTGCAAGACTCTATCAAGGGGCTAGCAGACTATGTTGAAGGAAAATCATCTGATTTTGGAACTGTTGGTGTTAAGGCAGTGGATGATTACACACTCCAATACACCCTCAACCAACCTGAGACTTATTGGAACTCTAAAACAACAGCAAGTATCCTTAATCCTGTAAACGAAGCCTTCTTGAAGTCTAAAGGAGACGATTTTGGAAGTGTGACGCCATCAAGTATCTTGTCAAATGGTCCTTACTTGTTTAAGTCCTTCACATCAAAATCTTTGATTGAATTTGATAAAAATCCTAACTACTGGGATAAGGACAATGTTAAGATCGAGAAAGTGAAGCTCTCTTTCTTTGACGGTTCTGACCAAGACAGCATTGCAAGAGGATTCTTGGAAGGCAACTATACAGATGGTCGTATTTTCCCAACCAGCTCAGTCTTTGCTGAACTCAAAAAGGGAAATGAGGACAAGATTACCTATACACCGCAAAACTCAGTCACTTTCTACTATCTTTTCAACGTCAATCGCCAAAGCTATAAGCAGACTATGAAACAGTCTGATAAGGAAAAGACAGATTCACGCGCAGCTATGCAAAATAAAGATTTCCGTCAGGCTATCAACTTTGCCTTTGACCGTCATGCTTATGCAGCGCAGACAAATGGTGAAGATGGAGCAGACCGTATCTTGCGTAACACGGTTACGCCAAGTAACTTTGTCCAAGTTGGCGGTAAGAACTTTGGTGACATTGTCAATGAGAAAATTGTCAACTACGGTAAAGATTGGGCAAATATCAACCTAAATGATGGTAAGCAAGCTTTCTTGAATCCTGAAAAGGCCAAAGAGAAATTTGCGAAGGCCAAAGAAAGCCTGCAAGCACAAGGAGTAACTTTCCCAATTCATTTGGATATGCCAGTTGACCAGACTGCTAAGTTGGATGTGCAACAGGCTGGCTCTTTCAAGCAAACAGTAGAAGCAACTCTTGGTAAGGATAATGTGGTTATCGATGTTATCCAACTTTCTCCAGATGAAAAAGACCAAGCAACCTACTTTGCAGATACAGCAGAACAAAAAGACTATGACATCGACATCTCAGGATGGGGTGGAGATTACTCAGATCCTAAGACTTACCTAGCTATCCTTGATCCAGAAACAGGTTCTCAGTTGAAAAATATGGGCTTGTCTGAAGGAAAAGACAAGGAAGTGAAGGACAAGATTGGTCTTTCTGACTACAAGAAACTCTTGGATCAGGCAGATGCAGAAATCACAGATACTCAAGCACGCTATGAAAAATATGCTGAAGCCCAAGCTTGGTTGACAGATAGCGCCCTCTTCCTACCAGTTCAAAGTGGTGGAGCTAATCCAATCTTCCGTAAGACTGTACCGTTTACAGGCCCATTCTCATTTGTTGGTCATAAGGGAAATGCGGACAACTACAAATATGTTGAATTGCAAAAAGAGCCAGTAACTGCTAAACAGTACCAAGAACTCTATGAAAAATGGCTGAAAGAAAAAGCTGAGTCAAATAAAAAAGCTCAGGAAGATTTAGCTAACCACATTCAATAGTATTCCTAGTCATTCTTTTCAGTTAATACTCAATGAAAATCTCTTCAAACCACGTCAGCGTTGCCTTACCGTAGGTATGTTACTGACTTCGTCAGTTCTATCTGCAACCTCAAAACAGTGTTTTGAGCTGACTTCGTCAGTTCTATCTACAACCTCAAAGCAGTGCTTTGAGCAGCCTGCGGCTAGCTTCCTAGTTTGCTCTTTGATTTTCATTGAGTATAAGCATAGTGACTGGATTCAGAAAAAGGCCTTACCAGAGCTTCTTGGTTCTGGTAGGGCCTTTTCTTTATTCTTTTAAGTGATAAGAGTAGCTAGCGACAACGACGTCTTGGTGCCAACGAAGGGCGTATTTGAGTTTGAGGCTCATCTGATTGTGCAGGATATTTTGCCAGGGTTTATTAGGGATAAACTGAGGGACAAGGACAGTGACTGTATAGTTCTTTTTCTGAGCTTCCTCGGAAATCCGTTTGACATACTTGACAGTAGGGGTGATGATGTCGCGATAGCTGGTCTTGATATTTTTCAGAGTAATGGTTGGGAAGTAATCGGCAAATTCTTGGAGAATTTCTTGGTCTTTTTCTGCTGTTTCCTTAGTAGAAATGTGCATAGCTAGGACTTCATCTCCGATACTTTGAGCGTAGTTAATGGCTCCAACGCTGACTCGGGTGACATTTCCTACTAGGACCAGAACCAGATTGCCGTCGTAAGTACGTTTTTCGATTCCTTCATATAGACGCAGTTGTTGGGCCACTTTTTGGTAATGACTGTGAATAGCCAAGAAAAGTAGGGTGAGTACGAGAATAATCGGGAAGAAAGGCCAGATATCACCGAGACGGAAAAAGAGCAGGATGAGCACGATAGCGTAGCAAATGATGGCTCCAAGGATATTGGCAAGAGCAGGTTTTAAAAAATTTGCCCCCTTTTCTTTTTTCCAATGACGAATCATCCCAGTCTGAGATAGGGCGAAGGGAACGAAGACCCCGATAGTATAAAGAGGAATCAAGCGTTCGGTATTGCCATTAAAAATGAGAAGAAGAATCATAGCCCCAAAAGCCAGAGTTAAAATTCCATTGGAGTAGCCTAGGCGGTCTCCTTTTTCCATAAAGAGATGGGGCATGTATTTGTTTTTAGCCATATTGTAGGCCAGCATAGGGAAGGCTGAAAAGCCAGTATTTGCAGCTACGGCCAAAATCAAGGCTGTGGAGAATTGGAAGGTATAATAGCCAAGGTGACCTAAGAAGGAAGTGCCAAGAATGCCTTGAGCCATCTGTGAAAGGATGGTTTCTCCGTGTTGCGGCATAATCCCCATCCAGTAGTTTAGGAAAGTGATACCAGCAAAAAGAAATCCTAAAATCAGTGACATAATGGTCAAGGTTTGAGCGGCATTCTTTTCTTTTGGAGCCTTGAAAAAGGGAACGGCATTTGAAATAGCTTCAACCCCTGTCAGAGAGGCAGAACCACTGGTAAAGGCTCTTAGAATGAGAACGATAGACAGGCTCGGAACAGCATGCCCAATAGGTGAAGTTGCCTGATAGCTGAGAGAACCTGTCACTAGTTGAAAAATTCCATAGAGCAAGAGAAAGACAGTACTGATGATAAAGAGATAGACAGGAATCATCAGTGAGCTGGCAGATTCTTTCAACCCTCGTAAGTTCAAGAGCATGAGCAAGCAAACTAGAAAAATGGAAATGTGGAGGTTGTAAGGGTGGAGAGCAGGGAGAGCTGCTGTGATAGCATCGGCTCCAGATGCAACAGATACCGCTACGGTCAGCATGTAGTCAACCAGCAGACTACCTCCAGCAATCAAGCCAAGTTGGGGAGATAGATTTTCTCGAGTAACCATATAGGCCCCTCCTCCTTGAGGGTAGGCGTGGATAATTTGACGGTAGGAAACGGTCAGACTAGCCAGAAGCAGGAGGACAAAGAGGCCGATGGGAAGGCTCCACCATATAGCAAGAGGAGAGAGACTAGCCAAGACGAGGACTACTTGCTCAGGTCCATAGGCAATGGAGGACAGAGCGTCGCTTGACAACATGGCCAGTGCCTGCATTTTTCCCAGTAGTCCCCCTTCGCCTTCGGTTAAGGACTTAAGAGGACGACCGATAAAGGTCTGTTTTAATTTTGTAAACATAGTTGTTTCCTTTGTTGAAAAATTCAATAAGTGTTATTATACTGCTTTGGAAAAAGAGCGTCAAGAGATGATGATGGGTTTTAGAATATTTTTTTACGGATGAGGAGAGAGGTCAGTTTTTTTGCTATAATAGTAGATAGAAAACGAGGTTAGAAGAGATGATTTTTGATACACATACACACTTGAATGTAGAAGAATTTGCAGGTCGTGAGGCAGAAGAAATTACCTTAGCTGCTGAGATGGGTGTGACACAGATGAATATTGTTGGTTTTGATCAACCGACGATTGAGCGTGCCTTGGAGTTGGTAGATGAGTATGACCAGCTCTATGCGACTATCGGTTGGCATCCGACAGAAGCTGGAACTTACACAGAGGAGATTGAAACCTACTTGCTTGACAAGCTCAAGCATCCCAAGGTTGTTGCTTTAGGTGAAATTGGTTTAGACTACCATTGGATGACAGCGCCAAAAGAAGTACAGGAGCAGGTTTTTCGTCGTCAGATTCAGCTATCTAAGGACTTGAATTTACCTTTTGTTGTCCATACCCGTGATGCGCTGGAAGATACCTATGAGATTATTAAGAGCGAGGGAGTTGGTCCCCGAGGTGGTATCATGCATTCATTTTCAGGGACGCTTGAGTGGGCAGAGAAGTTTGTGGACCTTGGTATGACTATTTCCTTCTCAGGAGTGGTGACTTTCAAGAAGGCAACGGACATCCAAGAAGCAGCTAAAGAGTTACCTTTGGACAAGATTTTGGTGGAGACAGATGCGCCTTACTTAGCACCTGTACCCAAGCGTGGTCGTGAAAACAAAACAGCCTACACTCGCTATGTAGTAGATTTTATCGCGGATTTGTGTGGCATGACGACAGAAGAGCTAGCGATGGCAACGACCGCAAATGCAGAACGAATTTTTGGATTGGACAGCAAGTAATGAAAGAAAAAATTTCCCAAGTCATCGTGGTTGAAGGTCGCGATGATACGGCCAATCTCAAACGTTATTTTGATGTGGAGACTTATGAGACTCGAGGTTCTGCCATCAATGACCAGGATCTAGAGCGGATTCAGCGCCTGCACCAGCGTCATGGGGTCATCGTTTTTACAGACCCAGATTTTAATGGGGAGCGGATTCGGCGCATGATCATGACGGCTATTCCAACAGTTCAGCATGCCTTCCTCAAACGAGATGAAGCTGTTCCCAAGTCCAAGACCAAGGGGCGGTCTCTGGGAATTGAACATGCTAGCTATGAAGACCTAAAAACGGCTCTAGCTCAGGTGACAGAACAATTTGAACATGAGAGCCAGTTTGACATCAGTCGTAGCGACTTGATTCGCCTTGGTTTTCTAGCGGGAGCAGATAGTCGTAAGCGACGAGAATATCTAGGAGAGGATCTCCGAATTGGCTATTCCAACGGCAAGCAACTCCTCAAACGCCTAGAGTTGTTTGGGGTCACCTTGGCAGAAGTGGAAGAAGCGATGAAATATTATGAGAACAGCTAAGCAGACCCCAAAATACAAGGGGAATGTGTTACAATAGTAGTAACAGATAATAGAAAAGAGAATAGATGAGAATTGCAGATTATAGCGTGACCAAGGCAGTGCTGGAGCGTCACGGTTTTACCTTTAAAAAGTCCTTTGGGCAAAATTTCTTGACGGATACCAATATCCTACAAAAAATCGTGGATACGGCTGAGATTGATGACCAGGTCAATGTTATCGAAATAGGGCCAGGGATTGGCGCCTTGACGGAGTTTCTAGCTGAGCGTGCGGCTCAAGTTATGGCTTTTGAGATTGACCACCGTTTGGTACCGATTTTGGCGGATACCCTGCGTGATTTTGACAATGTGACCGTAGTCAACGAGGATATTCTCAAGGTGGATTTGGCGCAACATATCCAGAATTTCAAAAATCCTGACCTGCCCATTAAGGTGGTAGCCAACTTGCCTTACTACATTACGACGCCTATTCTCATGCACTTGATCGAAAGTGGCATTCCTTTTAGTGAGTTTGTGGTCATGATGCAAAAGGAAGTGGCGGACCGCATTTCCGCTCAACCGAATACCAAGGCTTATGGTAGCTTGTCGATTGCGGTTCAGTACTACATGACTGCCAAGGTTGCCTTCATCGTGCCTCGTACGGTATTTGTGCCAGCACCAAATGTGGACTCAGCCATCTTGAAAATGGTGCGTCGTCCAGAGCCAGCCGTAGCAGTAGAAGATGAGAACTTCTTCTTTAAGGTTTCCAAGGCTAGTTTTACCCATCGCCGTAAGACCTTGTGGAACAATTTGACAGGTTATTTTGGCAAGACTGAAGAAGTCAAGGATAAATTGACCAAGGCCTTGGAGCAAGCGGGCTTGTCACCAAGTGTGCGTGGGGAAGCTCTCAGCTTGGTAGAATTTGCCAGTCTAGCAGATGCACTTAAAGGGCAAGGACTCTAAGATGCAGGGACAAATCATTAAAGCCTTGGCAGGCTTCTACTATGTGGAGTGTGATGGTCAGGTTTATCAAACACGGGCGCGTGGGAATTTCCGTAAAAAAGGGCATACCCCTTACGTTGGGGATTGGGTAGATTTTTCTGCCGAGGAAAATTCAGAAGGCTATATCCTCAAGATTCACGAACGAAAAAACAGTCTGGTTCGTCCGCCTATTGTCAATATTGACCAAGCTGTGGTGATCATGTCCGTCAAGGAACCTGATTTCAACAGCAATTTGCTGGATCGGTTCTTGGTTCTTTTGGAGCACAAGGGCATTCATCCTATCGTTTATATTTCTAAAATGGACTTGCTGGAAGATAGAGGAGAACTGGATTTTTACCAGCAGACCTATGGTGCTATTGGCTACGATTTTGTGACCAGTAAGGAGGAACTTTTGCCCTTGTTGACAGGTAAAGTGACGGTCTTTATGGGGCAGACAGGTGTTGGAAAATCAACTCTTCTCAATAAAATCGCACCAGACCTTAATCTTGAAACAGGGGAAATCTCAGACAGTCTAGGTCGCGGGCGTCATACAACTCGAGCTGTTAGTTTTTACAACCTCAATGGGGGTAAAATCGCAGATACCCCAGGATTTTCATCGCTGGACTATGAAGTATCAAGGGCTGAAGACCTCAATCAGGCCTTTCCAGAGCTTGCTAGTGTCAGCCGAGATTGTAAGTTCCGTACTTGTACCCATACCCATGAGCCGTCTTGTGCGGTTAAGCCAGCTGTAGAAGAAGGAATTATTGCCACCTTCCGTTTTGACAACTACCTGCAATTCCTCAGTGAGATTGAAAATCGCAGAGAAACCTATAAAAAAGTCAGTAAAAAAATTCCAAAATAAGGAGAAACCTATGTCTCAATACAAGATTGCTCCGTCAATTCTGGCAGCAGATTATGCCAACTTTGAACGTGAAATCAAACGTCTAGAAGCAACTGGTGCAGAATATGCCCATATTGATATTATGGACGGTCATTTTGTGCCACAAATTAGTTTTGGTGCGGGTGTGGTCGAGAGTCTTCGTCCTCATAGTAAGATGGTTTTCGATTGCCACTTGATGGTGTCAAACCCTGAGCATCATTTAGAAGATTTTGCGCGTGCAGGTGCGGATATCATCAGCATCCATGTGGAAGCAACGCCTCATATTCATGGTGCCCTTCAAAAAATTCGTTCACTCGGTGTTAAACCTTCAGTCGTTATCAATCCTGGTACGCCTGTCGAGGCGATTAAGCATGTCCTTCATCTAGTTGACCAAGTTTTAGTCATGACAGTTAACCCTGGCTTCGGTGGACAAGCTTTTCTGCCAGAAACTATGGATAAGGTTCGTGAGTTGGTTGTCATTCGTGAGGAAAAAGGTTTGAAATTTGAGATTGAAGTGGATGGTGGGATTGATGACCAAACTATTGCTCAAGCCAAAGAAGCTGGTGCGACCGTTTTTGTAGCAGGTTCCTATGTCTTTAAGGGAGATGTCAATGAGCGAGTACAAACTCTCAGAAAACAACTGGACTAGGGTTGCCGTTTTTGCAGGCGGAGACCGCGGTCATTATCGGACAGATTTTGATGCTTTTGTTGGTGTGGATCGAGGCTCGCTCTGGGTTTTAGAGGAAGACCTTCCTCTCGCCCTAGCAGTTGGGGATTTTGATTCGGTAACCGCAGAAGAGCGACAGGTAATTCAAAAAAATGCCCAGAATTTTGTCCAAGCCCGACCAGAAAAAGATGATACTGATTTGGAATTGGCTCTCTTGACCATTTTTGAGAAGAATTCTCAGGCCCAGGTCACTATTTTCGGTGCTTTGGGTGGTCGTATTGACCATATGCTGGCCAATGTCTTTCTACCTAGCAATCCCAAGTTGGCTCCCTATATGCGCCAGATAGCGATTGAGGATGGGCAAAACTTGATTGCCTATTGTCCAGAAGGGACCAGTCAGCTAGAACCTCGTTCAGACTACGACTATCTAGCCTTTATGCCAGTTCGGGATAGCCAGCTGACCATTCTCGGGGCCAAGTATGAGTTGACAGAGGAGAATTTTTTCTTTAAAAAAGTGTACGCTTCTAACGAATATATAGATAGGGAAGTTTCGGTGACTTGCCCAGATGGCTATGTGGTTGTCTTACATAGCAAGGACAGGAGGTAGGATGGAAAGTTTACTTGTTCTATTATTAATTGCCAACCTAGCTGGGCTTTTTCTGATTTGGCAAAGGCAGGATAAGCAGGAAAAACACTTAAGTAAGAGCTTGGAGGATCAGGCAGATCATTTATCAGACCAGTTGGATTATCGCTTTGAACAAGCCAGACAAGCCAGCCAGTTAGACCAAAAAGATTTGGAAGTGGCTGTCAGTGACCGCTTGCAAGAAGTGCGAATAGAATTGCACCAAGGCCTGACGCAAGTCCGTCAAGAAATGACAGATAATCTTTTGCAAACTAGAGACAAGACCGACCAACGTCTTCAAGCCTTGCAGGAATCAAACGAGCAACGTTTGGAACAAATGCGCCAAACGGTCGAGGAAAAGTTAGAGAAGACCATACAGACGCGCTTGCAGGCTTCCTTTGAGACAGTTTCCAAGCAACTGGAGTCAGTCAATCGTGGTCTGGGAGAAATGCAGACAGTTGCGCGCGATGTTGGAGCCCTCAACAAGGTTCTCTCTGGGACCAAAACGCGAGGAATTCTGGGAGAATTGCAATTGGGGCAAATCATCGAAGATATCATGACACCTGCCCAGTACGAACGAGAATACGCAACGGTTGAAAACTCTAGTGAACGAGTGGAGTATGCCATCAAGTTGCCCGGACAAGGTGATCAGGAATATGTCTACTTACCAATTGACTCCAAGTTCCCACTAGCAGATTATTACCGCTTGGAAGAAGCCTATGAAGCAGGTGACAAGGATGAAATCGAACGCTGTCGTAAATCACTTCTAGCAAGCGTCAAGCGCTTTGCTAAGGATATCAGGAACAAGTACATAGCACCGCCTCGGACAACTAATTTTGGAGTTTTGTTTGTTCCGACAGAAGGACTTTATTCAGAAATTGTTCGCAATCCTGTCTTCTTTGATGATTTGAGGCGGGAGGAGCAGATTATTGTCGCAGGACCAAGTACCCTATCAGCCCTCCTCAATTCCCTATCAGTTGGCTTCAAAACCCTCAATATCCAAAAGAGTGCCGACCATATCAGTAAGACCCTTGCTAGTGTTAAGACCGAGTTCGGCAAGTTTGGTGGCATTCTGGTCAAGGCACAAAAGCATCTCCAACATGCCTCTGGCAATATTGATGAATTATTAAACCGTCGCACTACAGCTATCGAGCGGACGCTCCGTCACATTGAGTTATCAGAAGGTGAGCCTGCGCTTGATCTACTCCATTTCCAAGAAGATGAGGAAGAATATGAAGATTAGTCACATGAAAAAAGATGAGCTGTTTGAAGGCTTTTACCTAATCAAGTCAGCTGATTTGAGACAGACACGAGCTGGGAAAAACTACCTGGCCTTTACCTTCCAAGATGATAGTGGCGAGATTGAAGGGAAACTCTGGGATGCCCAACCTCATAACGTTGAGGCCTTTACAGCAGGTAAGGTTGTCCACATGAAAGGGCGCCGAGAGGTTTATAATAACACCCCTCAGGTCAATCAAATCACCTTGCGCTTGCCTCAACCTGGCGAACCCAATGATCCAGCTGATTTCAAGGTCAAGTCGCCAGTTGATGTCAAGGAAATCCGAGAGTATATGATTCAGATGATTTTCAAAATAGAAAATCCTGTTTGGCAACGAATTGTCCGAAATCTCTACACCAAGTATGATAAGGAGTTCTACTCTTATCCAGCTGCCAAGACCAACCACCATGCCTTTGAGACGGGATTGGCCTATCATACGGCGACCATGGTGCGTTTGGCAGATGCTATTAGCGAGGTCTATCCTCAGCTCAATAAGAGCCTGCTCTATGCAGGGATTATGCTGCATGACTTGGCTAAGGTCATTGAGTTGACGGGACCAGACCAGACTGAGTATACAGTGCGAGGCAATCTCCTTGGACATATCGCTCTGATTGATAGTGAAATTACCAAGACAGTGATGGAACTCGGTATTGATGACACCAAGGAAGAAGTCGTTCTGCTCCGCCACGTTATCCTCAGTCACCACGGTTTATTAGAGTACGGAAGTCCAGTTCGTCCACGTATCATGGAGGCAGAGATTATCCATATGATTGATAATCTGGATGCTAGTATGATGATGATGTCAACAGCTCTGGCTTTGGTGGATAAAGGAGAGATGACCAATAAAATCTTCGCTATGGACAATCGTTCCTTCTATAAACCAGATTTAGATTAATAATTTAAGAAAAATGAGCATTTTTTGGGATAAGAATGTTCGTTTTTTTATGTGAATATGGTATAATGGATAAAATATCAAAATTAAATGAAATGGGAAATAGAAATGAAATTAAGAAGAAGTGATCGGATGGTTGTCATTTCCAACTATTTGATTAATAATCCTTATAAACTAACTAGTCTCAATACTTTTGCTGAAAAGTATGAATCTGCTAAATCATCCATCTCAGAAGATATTGTGATTATCAAACGCGCCTTTGAGGAAATTGAAATCGGTCATATCCAGACAGTAACTGGTGCTGGAGGAGGTGTCATCTTCACACCTTCTATTTCAAACCATGATGCCAAGGAAATGGTGGAGGACTTGCGTGCCAAGTTGTCAGAAAGTGATCGTATCTTGCCAGGTGGCTATATCTACCTGTCTGATTTGCTTAGCACACCAGCTATCTTGAAAAATATTGGTCGCATTATTGCCAAGAGCTTTATGGACCAAAAAATTGACGCGGTTATGACAGTAGCGACCAAGGGTGTGCCACTTGCAAATGCAGTTGCCAATGTCCTCAATGTTCCTTTTGTCATTGTGCGCCGTGACTTGAAAATTACCGAAGGTTCAACTGTCAGCGTCAACTATGTTTCAGGTTCAAGTGGTGACCGTATTGAAAAAATGTTCCTTTCAAAACGCAGTCTCAAGGCAGGCAGCCGTGTCTTGATTGTGGATGACTTCTTGAAAGGTGGCGGAACAGTCAACGGGATGATCAGTCTTTTGCGTGAGTTCGATTCTGAACTAGCTGGTGTAGCCGTCTTTGCAGATAATGCCCAAGAAGAACGTGAAAAGCAGTTTGACTACAAGTCACTCTTGAAGGTAACCAATATTGATGTCAAGAATCAAGCCATCGATGTTGAGGTTGGCAATATCTTTGATGAAGATAAATAAGAGATAGAACTAAAGGTTGGAACGATTGTCCCAGCCTTTCTTTGCAAATAGAATAGAAGGAAACTTATGAAAACACCATTTATCAATAGAGAAGACTTAGAAGTGATTGTTGCCGAGTTCCCGACTCCCTTTCACTTGTATGATGAGAAGGGGATTCGTGAGAAGGCAAGAGCTGTTAACCAAGCCTTTTCGTGGAACAAGGGATTTAGGGAATATTTTGCAGTTAAGGCAACTCCAACACCAGCTATCTTGAAAATTCTCCAAGAGGAAGGTTGCGGAGTGGACTGCTCTAGTTATGTAGAGCTCTTGATGAGTCACAAACTGGACTTTCCAGGGTCTGAGATCATGTTCTCCTCTAACAACACGCCAGACAAGGAATATGCCTATGCGCGTGAATTGGGTGCAACCATTAACTTGGATGCCTTTGAAGATATTGAACATCTGGAGCGAGCGGCAGGCATTCCAGAAATCATTTCTTGTCGTTACAATCCTGGTGGTGTTTTTGAACTGGGAACAGATATTATGGACAATCCTGGCGAGGCTAAGTTTGGAATGACCAAGGACCAGCTCTTTGAAGCCTTTGCTATCTTGAAGGAAAAAGGCGCTAAGACCTTTGGAATTCACTCCTTTCTAGCATCCAATACCGTCACCCATCTCTATTATCCAGAGTTGGCTCGTCAGCTTTTCGAATTGGCTGTTGAAATCAAGGAAAAGTTGGGCATTTCACTAGACTTTATCAATCTTTCTGGCGGTATTGGTGTCAATTATCGTCCAGACCAGGAGCCAAATGATATTGCCTTGATTGGCGAGGGAGTTCGTAAGGTGTATGAAGAGGTTCTTACGCCAGCAGGTCTTGGTCAGGTTAAGATTTTCACCGAATTGGGTCGCTTTATGCTAGCCCCTCATGGTGCTTTGGTCACAAGAGTTACTCATAAGAAGAAAACCTACCGTACCTATCTAGGTGTGGATGCATCAGCAGTCAACCTTATGCGTCCAGCCATGTACGGAGCCTACCACCATATCACCAATCTGACACATCCAGATGGGCCAGCTGAAGTGGTAGATGTGGTCGGTTCACTCTGTGAAAACAATGATAAATTTGCAGTGAATCGTGAACTGCCTCATACAGAAATTGGTGATTTGCTGGTAATTCATGATACAGGTGCCCACGGTTTTTCAATGGGCTACCAGTACAATGCCAAACTTCGCTCTGCGGAAATCCTTTATACTGAAGAAGGCAAAGCCCGTCAAATCCGCCGTGCAGAGCGCCCTGAGGACTATTTTGCAACCTTGTATGGTTTTGATTTTGAAGAATAAAATGATAATTAATTGAAAATGAAATTGAAAAACAGATTGCTTTCTAAAAAATAGGCAAAAATCTTGTTTTTCCTTCAAGTCATGATATAATAAAACTATAAAACGTTTTCAAGGAAGGTAACGATATGTCTGAAGAAACAATTGATTATGGACAAGTGACAGGAATGGTGCATTCGACAGAAAGCTTTGGTTCGGTAGATGGACCTGGTATTCGCTTTATTGTCTTTTTGCAGGGCTGTCACATGCGTTGCCAGTATTGCCACAACCCAGATACTTGGGCTATGGAGTCCAATAAATCACGTGAACGGACAGTAGATGATGTCTTGGCAGAGGCCTTGCGCTACCGTGGTTTCTGGGGAAATAAGGGCGGTATTACAGTCAGTGGGGGAGAAGCCCTCTTGCAGATTGATTTCTTGATTGCCCTCTTCACCAAGGCTAAGGAACAAGGAATCCACTGTACCTTGGATACCTGTGCCCTTCCATTCCGTAATAAACCACGTTACCTTGAGAAGTTTGACAAACTCATGGCTGTCACTGACTTGGTTCTCTTAGATATCAAGGAAATCAACGAAGAACAGCACAAGATTGTTACTAGCCAAACCAATAAAAATATCTTGGCCTGTGCCCAGTATCTATCAGATATTGGAAAACCTGTCTGGATTCGCCACGTGCTAGTTCCAGGATTGACAGACAGAGATGATGACTTGATTGAACTTGGTAAGTTCGTTAAGACCCTCAAAAATGTTGATAAGTTTGAAATTCTACCTTATCACACTATGGGTGAGTTCAAATGGCGTGAATTGGGAATTCCTTATTCCCTCGAAGGGGTCAAACCACCAACAGCAGATCGCGTGAAAAACGCTAAAAAACTCATGGATACCGAAAGTTATCAAGACTATATGAAACGTGTACATGGATAATATAATAAAGAAGCCTGATGGAGACATCGGGCTTTTAAGTTTACACAAATCTAGATAATTAAATGATACAAAATTTTAAAGATTTTAAATTCTGAAAAAAATCCGAAAATGAATGTGTAAGATATAGTTACTTTTAGAAATATTAAATAGAATAGGAGAACATCATGGAACAAAGTATTACCATTAAAAATCTATGTAAGTCGTATGGCCAAACTCAAATTTTAAAAGATATTTCTTTTGAAGCAAAAGCAGGTAGAGTAACTGCTTTCCTGGGTCCAAATGGAGCTGGAAAAAGTTCAACCTTACGTATTTTATTAGGATTAGACAAAGCAACATCTGGTCTTACCAAAATTGGAGATCAAACTTATAAGGAATTAAAATTTCCTCTAAAGACTGTAGGAGCTTCATTTGACAGTGTAGGTGCTCCTGATGATCGGACTGTTTATCAGCATTTGAAAATTGTTGCTGCTAGTAATGGGATATCCAGTCAGCGAATTGAACAAGTCTTGGATATGGTGGATATTAGCCATAAGAAAAAATCTAAAATTGGAAAATTATCATTAGGAGAAGGACAACGCTTGGGAATTGCAACAGCTCTATTAGGAAATCCTCAATATCTGATATTGGATGAACCGACTAATGGGTTGGATCCAAGAGGAATTCGGTGGTTTAGAGAGTTTATAAAAAAACAAGCTCAAGAAGGGAAGACAGTCTTGCTATCATCTCATATATTAGCGGAAGTAGAAGCAGTAACAGATGATGTCGTTATCATAAATAAAGGAAAAGTTCTTATAAAAGGCACTTTACAAGAAGTGATGAAAAATCTTTCTTCACTAGAGGAAGTCTTCTTTAGTTTAACAGAGGGAGGGAAGTGACATGGCGCTTATTTACTCTCTTCATTCTGAAATATTGAAATTGCTTTATAGGAGAGCTACTCATGTCGTACTATTCTTGATACTGGTATTTCAAACGTTTTTAGCAAATATTGGTGCTTCTCAAATTGTTTCAGTTGGTATCCATGCTACACCAGGGACAAATCCAGAATTAGCAGAAGCTATACCTCCTATTGAATTTTTAGGTTTTGATGTCACTTTATTTGGTGTTTTTATTATGATTATCCTAGGTTCAATTTACGGAGCCGAGGAGTATAAATGCTCTGTTATTCGTACAAGCCTCCTCTCTATTACAAATCGAAGTACTTTCCTAGTTTCAAAAACATTAGTTTGGCTTGTATTTTCTTTTTTCATTTCCTTTCTATCAATATTCCTGACGATTAACATGACACATTATGTTTTAGGACAAGACGGTTTATTGCTTTTTTCACTAAATGGGACAGTTTGGTTCTATATATTTTTAGCTAGTATAGCTTGGACTTTGTTGGGACTGCTGGCCTATATTATGGCTTTGACATTTAAAACAGCCATTGTTCCTCTATTATTTTTGCTTCCTCAAGTCTACAATTTAGGAACATTCTTAGCAAACTATATATCGGTTGCAAAATTTCTTCCAGTTGCATTGGGGCAAGGATTGATTGCTACATCTCCTCAAATTTTAGAACATAATAGTTTACAAAATATTTTATTTTTACTTTGTTGGAACTTCTCATTCTTGGCTTTAGCAATTTACCGCTTACTTAAGTCAGATATTGGAGGAGGTGAATAAGTTGAAAGAGCAACTTAAAAGTGAATATCTCAAGTTTATGATGAATCCTTGGCACTGGTTGATTATAGGTGCTCTATTACTGTGTGTTCCAGCGATGGTTATTTTTTTAAATAGTAAGCCAGACCAGTTGACCCTACAGTTTGTTTTGGAACAGCTACTGCAAAGTCTCTATTTAGGACAGGCAGGTTTCGTTAGTCTAGCGGTTCTATTTATAGGTCAAGAATTTACAGGTTCTAGCCTTCGTACCAGTTTTCTTACATGTCCAAATCGTTTGAAATTTATAATATCTAAACTAGCTATTCTATTATGTATGGAAATTGTATTATTGGTTGCTGTAATATCATTATGTATACTAATCACCCAAGGATACTACAATATTAATCTTTTGAGCAATATTAAACATGTTCTAACAATTCTATTTCCAGCTTGTATTTCTATTCTAACCTTCTCTCTTTTAAGTGGTATTTTTGTATTTATTTCTCAGTCTTTTATCTTAATTTTGGGAATCAGTTTATCCCTTTTATTGGGGTTGGGACAAATGTTACTACAATTCAGTTCTTTTTTTAGAAATTTACCATTACTAGCTAGTATGAATTGTTTTTATACCTATCCATTGTCTCTTTATTATCCAGTGTGGCAAGGCTTAGGGATACAAATAGTTTGGTTATTAATTGTTTTTCTATTTGCTACACTGATACTCATAGGAAGAAATGTACGTTAAAGACAGGGGATATCCTGTCTTTTTCTCGGTTAGTGCTATAATATAGTTAGGAGGGTGAGTTATGGTTTATAAAATTTTGGTTGTAGATGATGATCTTGCTATTCTTCGCCTAATAAAAAAAGTACTAGAATATGAAAAATATGAAGTAGTCATACGAAATAAGATAGAAGAGATTGATCTTTGTGATTTTACAGGATTCGACTTGATTTTATTAGATATTATGATGCCTGTTAGTGGTTTAGAAATCTGTCAGATGATTCGCGAGCAGATAACTGTTCCTATCTGTTTTATAACTGCCAAGGATATGGATGAAGATTTAGTAGCTGGAATCAATGCAGGTGCTGATGATTATATTATGAAGCCCTTTAGTATGCAAGAATTGTTAGCACGTGTTAAAATGCACTTGCGTCGTGAAGAACGGACTAAAGGAAATGTTCATCAAATAAAGATTGGGAAGATTATACTATATACGGATAGTAAGGAACTATTTGTAAACGATGATAAGATTGCTCTGACAAGGAGGGAATTCGACATAGTGAATCTTTTAGCAAGCAACCCAAGTAAAATATATTCTATAGAGGAAATTTATAATTATTTATATCCACAAAGTTCAGAAGCTCTTTTACGTTCGGTTTCAGAGTATATTTATCAAATTCGTCAAAAGCTGAAACCTTATCAATTAAATCCAATTAAAACCTTGTACGGTGGAGGATATCAATGGGTAGAATCAAAAGTTTTAGACAATTAATTCGAGAAACCTGTTGGAGAATTATTTGGCAGTTTAGTCTTGGCTTACTAATGGCCTATCTTATTCCTTTAGCTTCAGTATCTATACAAATAAATGAAGACGGGAAACCTCTAAAAAATAGTGGTGTTCTATCAATTTTTTTCAATGTGTCATCATGGATATATATTTGTGTTTTATTGATTATTCTAATAAGTTATCACATTGGAAAATTGTTGAAAAAACTGAGTTATGAAATGACTTTGATTTATGAAAATAGTATGTGGTTGGAGAGGGAATGTACAGAAAGTTTAACGGTTAAAGAATTTCGTGAGACAGGAAATCGGATTATTGTGATGCAAGATAGAATTCGGCAATTAATAGTTGATGAGAAACAGCAGAAAGAAGATTTGATGTTTCAGGTTTCAGCAGCTTCTCATGATTTAAAAACTCCCTTAACCATTATTAGGGGAAATGTGGAATTTTTGCAGGCGATAACTGAAAGCGACCAATCTCAAGAATGCTTAGCAGATATAGAAAGAGCTAGTCAACAGTTACTAGATTACTTCAATCAATTGATCCACTATTCCAAAACCTATTATGATGATGAGACAGGTTGGACGGAGTATTCCTCTTCAGATTTTATCAATGAATTAGAGAAAGAAGTCTCTTTTTTGATAAAAAATCAGATGAAGTTTTCTTTTGAACAAAATGTGAAAGGAACTGAAAACTATTATATAAATCCATCTCTTCTGATTCGTGCCATACAAAATATTTTAACAAATGCTTTGGAGTATGCAGATAAACAGAATCCTAAAATTAAAATTAGGGTAGAGCAAGAGGGGAAGGAATTGAAAATAGGTATATGGAATAATGGTTCGGAATTTCCAGAGGAAGTTTTAACTAATTTTGGAAAGCTATTTTATCGTATGGATAAAGCTAGATCGGTTAAAGAGCAACATTATGGTGTTGGACTTAGTTTTGTATGTAGAGTTGCAAAACTACATAAAGGCCGAGTTGAGCTTAGAAATAGAGACGAGGGAGCAGAAGTTTTAATAACTGTGAAGTGTATTAAATCATAGTCATGCGAGGACTGTTCGTTTATGGGGCATTTTTAAATGATGCGAGCGTCATATCTTTCTAAGAGTCTTACTGACTACATAGATTTCATATGGGGATTCAAGGCAAGGCTTTGTCTAACTTTGTAAAGCTTCAGTGGTTACGTTTTGCTTTTTATTAATCAGTGTTTTTCCTATTTTTGATATCGCAAAAAGACTTAGCAAACTAGCTAAGCCTTTTTCTTCTTATCTCGAACGTTGTTTTCCAGCGTTGCGATTTTTGTGTTTTTTCTTGCTTGTGATAGCAGTTGGTTGTTCAGGGGTAACGTCTTTTCGTCCACTTGGTGTAGAGAAAGAACTTGCTTTTGGTGGGTTCTTTGCCAGTTCTTCACGGACTTTTTTGCGAAGTTTTGGACGAACGATATAGTTGACGATAAACTGTTGGAGAATCATCATGAAACCACCGACAACCCAGTAAAGTGTGACACTGGCTGGTGAAATGAGGGAGAAGACGACAATCGTGATTGGGCTCACGTAAGCCATTTTCTTGATTTGATCTCTTTGCGTTTCATCTTCTACTCCGTGAAGTGAAAGGAGTGATTGAAGATAGTAAAGGACACCAGCGAAGGCAACCAACATCATACTTGGAGAACCTAGAGGAATGCCTAGGTAGCTTGCTTGAGCAACCCCTTCAGTATGTTGGGCAGCAAAGTAAATTGCAGAGAAGAAAGGCATTTGAAGGAGGATAGGGAAACATCCTACACCACCAAACATGCTGATGCCGTGTTCTTTTTGAGCGGCAAAGAGAGCTTGTTGAGCTTCTAGTTTTTCTTCTTGAGTTGTTGCTTCCTTGAGACGAGTTTGGTGTGGCTCGAGGACGTGCTTAAGGGCGTTCATCTTTTCAGAGTGAAGTGTCGCCTTCCATGATTGGTAGATACCAAGTGGCAAGATAATCAAGCGCACGATAATAGTTACGATAATGATAGCCATACCAAAGCCTAGCTCTTTATCAGTAGCGAAGTACTTGATAGCTTCAGCCATAGGCGCTCCGAAAGTATTCCAAATAAATCCTGTGGGTTCTCCTGTTGCTTTATCGACGCTAACACAGCCAGTCAAGACAAGCAATATAGCCACTCCCATAGCCGAGAGTGCAAAACGTTTAATAGATTTCACTGTTTTTATTCCTTCTTTAAAAAATTATACCTTTCTATTCTACTGTTTTTTTACAAAATATACAATAGTTCTAGAGACCTAATTTGCGATTTTGAAGTCAGGGTAGGGAGGGAAGTTGCTCAGTTGGACATCTAAGTAGCTGACTTTTGAAAAAGGTGTGGGTCCTTTTCGGATTTCTTGGATAAATTTCGCCATGATGGCAGATGAGTCTGCTTGAGCTAAGATTTCCACTGTGCCATCGTCGTTATTCCATACTCGGCCTGTGATGCCACCAATTTCAAGCGCCAGGCTGTAAACACCCCAACGAAAGCCGACTCCCTGAACCCTACCTTGGGCAATCATTCTAACCTTTTGCATACCAAACCCCTTTGATTGTGTTATAATATTTCTATGACTATTATAACCTCAAAAGCCAATTCTGTGGTAAAAAATGCCAAGAAATTACACCAAAAAAAATACCGCAAGTCTGCCTATTTGATTGAAGGCTGGCACTTGTTTGAAGAAGCTGTTCAAGCTGGAGTGACGATTGAGAAAATCTTTGCCTTAGAAAGTTACCGAGATCAGTTAGCTGCTTTTCCGCAAACTGTCTGGGTGTCAGAGGATATTTTGCTAGATTTGGCGGATTCTCAGACTCCACAGGGCATTGTTGCGGTGGTTCAAAAAGAAGAAGTAGGACAAGCTGATTTGAGTCAGGGTAAGTTCTTGTTTTTGGAAGATGTGCAAGATCCTGGTAATGTGGGAACCATCATTCGGACTGCGGATGCAGCAGGCTTTACTGGAGTGATTGTTTCAGATAAATCGGCAGATATCTACAGTCTCAAGACCCTCCGTTCCATGCAAGGCAGTCATTTTCATCTGCCCATTTATCGGATGTCGAGCCAAGTGCTTCTCGAGGAAGCTAAAAAGGCAGGTATTTCAGTCCTAGCAACCACTCTTTCCAAAAATTCTAAAGATTATCGTGACTTGTCTCATTTAGATCAATTTGTCTTGGTTATGGGGAATGAGGGTCAAGGAATTAGTCCTCTTATGGCTGAAAGTGCAGACCAGTTGGTTCACATTAGCATGAAGGGTCAGGCCGAGAGTTTGAATGTTGCAGTTGCAGCTGGTATTTTGATTTTCCATTTAAGCTAATTTTAATTTTCTTTGTTATAATCAAGGAAAGATGTTCATAGAAAAGGAGAAAAGATGAATCACACTATTATTCACGACCGAGCAGGTCTCAATCAATTTTACGCTAAGGTTTATGCCTTTGTTGGTCTGGGAATCGGACTATCCGCTTTGGTATCAGGTCTTATGTTGACGGTCTTTCAGTCTCAATTGGTTTACTTTTTGATGCAGGGGCGTCTCTGGTTGACCATTGCAACCTTTGCAGAGCTAGCTCTGGTCTTTGTTGCCAGCAGTATGGCTTCAAAGAATAGTCCAGCTGCTCTTCCAGTATTTTTACTTTACTCAGTATTAAACGGCTTTACCCTCAGTTTTGTGGTGGCCTTCTATACTCCAGGTACAGTTTTATCAGCCTTTGTGTCGAGTGCCCTTCTCTTCTTTGTCATGGCGGCAGTTGGAATATTCACCAAGAAAGACTTGAGTGGGATTGGTCGAGCAATGATGGCAGCTCTCATCGGTTTGCTGATTGCCATGGTTGTCAATATTTTCTTGGCTAGCGGTTTCTTTGATTATATGATTAGCGTAGCCATGGTCTTGGTCTTCTCTGGGCTGATTGCTTGGGACAACCAAAGAATTCGCTATGCTTATGAACAATCGCAAGGTCGTGTAGCGACAGGCTGGGTTGTGTCAATGGCTCTCAGTATCTATCTTGATTTTATCAATCTCTTCCTAAGTATTTTACGTATCTTTGGTCGCAATGATTAAAAGGTCTATGAAATCAGTGTTTTGAGTGACACTGATTTTTTTAAAATTTTCTCTTTTCTTTTCTTGGAAATAGGTGTATAATGCTTTTAATTAAATTTTTGAGGAGTAGTTTATGAAGAAAAGTTTTATCCATCAACAAGAAGAAATTTCCTTTGTTAAAAACACTTTTACCCAGTATTTGAAAGATAAGCTAGAAGTTGTCGAAGTTCAAGGTCCTATCTTGAGCAAGGTCGGTGACGGGATGCAGGATAACCTGTCTGGTGTGGAAAATCCAGTATCTGTTAAGGTTTTGCAGATTCCTGATGAAACCTATGAAGTGGTGCACTCACTTGCTAAATGGAAACGTCATACCCTGGCTCGTTTTGGTTTCGGTGAGGGTGAAGGTCTTTTTGTCCACATGAAAGCTCTTCGTCCAGACGAAGACTCGCTGGATGCAACCCACTCTGTCTTTGTGGATCAGTGGGACTGGGAAAAGGTCATTCCAAATGGTCAACGCAACATTGCTTACCTAAAAGAAACAGTTGAGAAGATTTACAAGGCCATTCGTTTGACAGAACTAGCTGTTGAAGCTCGTTATGACATTGAGTCTGTCTTGCCAAAACAAATCACCTTTATCCATACAGAAGAGTTGGTAGAACGCTACCCAGACTTGACTCCAAAAGAACGTGAAAATGCGATCTGTAAAGAATTTGGAGCTGTTTTCTTGATTGGTATCGGTGGTGAATTGCCAGACGGTAAACCGCACGATGGACGTGCACCAGACTACGATGACTGGACAAGTGAGTCTGAAAATGGCTACAAGGGTCTTAACGGCGATATTCTTGTCTGGAATGAGTCTCTAGGTGGAGCCTTTGAGTTGTCTTCTATGGGGATTCGTGTAGATGAAGAAACCCTTCGCCGTCAGGTAGAAATCACAGGTGATGAAGACCGCTTGGAATTGGAATGGCACAAGGCTTTGTTGAATGGCCTATTCCCATTGACAATTGGTGGAGGAATTGGACAATCTCGTATGGCCATGTTCTTACTTCGCAAGAAACATATCGGGGAAGTGCAAACAAGTGTTTGGCCTCAAGAAGTCCGCGATACTTACGAAAATATTTTGTAGAGAATCGAACCGCAAGGTTCGGTTTTCTTTCTCTTTTTGCCCATAATTTGGTATAATAAACGGTATGAAAATTGTATCAGGAATCTATGGGGGACGTCCCCTCAAGACGCTAGAAGGCAAGACGACAAGACCTACTTCGGATAAGGTTAGGGGAGCTATTTTTAATATGATTGGTCCCTACTTTGAGGGGGGACGAGTCTTGGACCTTTATGCAGGTAGTGGTGGTTTATCTATTGAGGCAGTATCGCGTGGCATGGCTAGCGCTGTTTTGGTAGAGCGAGACCGTAAGGCTCAGGCAATCGTGGCTGAAAATATCCAGATGACCAAGGAAGTTGGAAAATTTCAACTCCTCAAGATGGAGGCGGAAAGAGCCTTGGAGCAGGTGTCTGGACCCTTCGACCTCATTTTCTTAGACCCTCCCTATGCCAAGGAACAAATCGTAGCAGATATTGAAAAAATGGCTGAAAGAGAGCTTTTGTCTGAGGATGTCATGGTCGTGTGTGAGACGGATAAAGCCGTGGAACTTCCAGAAGAAATTGCCTGCCTGGGCATCTGGAAGGAAAAAATTTATGGAATTAGTAAGGTGACAGTGTATGTCAGATAAGATTGGTTTATTCACAGGTTCATTTGATCCGATGACAAATGGGCATTTGGATATGATTGAACGGGCTAGCAAACTCTTTGATAAGCTCTATGTGGGTATTTTTTTTAATCCTCACAAACAAGGATTTCTCCCTATCGAAAATCGTAAACGGGGGCTAGAAAAGGCTGTGAAACATTTGGGAAATGTTGCAGTTGTGTCTTCTCATGATGAATTGGTAGTTGATGTCGCAAAAAGACTGGGGGCTACTTGCCTAGTGCGTGGTTTGAGGAATGCGTCGGATTTGCAATATGAAGCCAGTTTTGATTACTACAATCATCAGCTGTCTCCTAATATAGAGACTATTTATTTACATAGCCGACCTGAACATCTCTATATCAGTTCATCAGGCGTTAGAGAGCTTTTGAAGTTTGGTCAGGATATTACCTGCTATGTTCCCGAGAGTATTTTGGAGGAAATAAGAAATGAAAAAAAAGATTAGATGGCCCTTATATGTCATTGCGGCCTTGATAGCAACTTTCTTGGCATTTGTAGTGCCCTTGCCCTATTATATAGAGGTTCCAGGTGGTTCGGAAGATATTCGCCAAGTCCTTAAAGTCAATGACACAGAAGATAAGGAAGCTGGTGCCTATCAATTCGTTACGGTTGGTGTCCAGCACGCTACTTTAGCCCATATGATTTATGCTTGGTTGACGCCTTTTACAGATATTCGTAGTGCCCAAGAGACTACAGGTGGCTCTTCCGATGTTGAATTTATGCGGATTAATCAATTCTACATGCAAACATCACAAAACATGGCCAAGTATCAAGGGCTAAAAACAGCTGGTAAGGATATTGAACTTAAATACCTTGGGGTTTATGTTTTGACTGTGACGGATAATTCGACCTTTAAAGGGATTCTCAACATCTCTGATACGGTCACAGCAGTCAATGATCAGACCTTCGATAGTTCCAAAGACTTGATTGATTACGTTAATTCTCAAAAACTAGGGGACTCTGTCAAAGTCACTTATGAAGAGGATGGGCAAACCAAGTCTGCAGAAGGTAAGATTATCACCTTGGAAAATGGCAAAAATGGGATTGGAATCGGTTTGATTGACCGTACGGAAGTGACCAGTGATGTCCCAATTCGCTTTTCAACAGCTGGTATCGGCGGACCAAGTGCTGGTCTCATGTTTAGTCTGGCCATCTATACCCAAATAGCTGACCCTGGTCTTCGTAATGGCCGTATCGTTGCCGGTACAGGTACCATTGACCGCGATGGTAATGTGGGGGACATTGGAGGTATTGATAAGAAAGTTGTAGCTTCAGCTAGAGAAGGTGCTGCGATTTTCTTTGCCCCTGATAACCCTGTTAGCGAAGAAGAACAAAAAGCGCATCCAGATGCGAAAAACAACTACCAAACAGCTCTGGAAGCAGCTAAAACAATTAAGACAGATATGAAAATCGTGCCAGTTAAAACCCTACAAGATGCAATTGATTACTTGAAAAACAATCCCTAGCTTTTAAGTGAAGTTTCCAAACTAGCGCACAAACAGAGAAGATGGTATAATAGTCAAATGGTTCAATTATTATTCACTCTAAGCAGTCACATGCTCTTTATTTATGTGAGTTTTTACCTTTTAAAGAATCTTGTTCGATGGAAAAAGGTTTTAAAAGTAACAGCTGAGAACACAGGAAAAGTTCGTTTATTAGTAGCCTTTTTTAGTATTGTAATGGGCTACATCATGAGTTCTTTCTTTATCAGCCTATATCAGTTGTGGCAAGAAGCGCTTAGAGGATTATTATAAAATCAAATGTAAAGGAAATAAGTATGGAAAAAATTGTGGTTCAAGGTGGAGATAATCGTCTGGTAGGAAGTGTTACGATTGAAGGGGCAAAGAATGCAGTATTGCCCTTGTTGGCAGCGACTATTCTAGCCAGTGAAGGAAAGACTGTCTTGCAGAATGTTCCTATCTTGTCAGATGTTTTCACTATGAATCAGGTGGTTCGTGGTTTGAATGCCAAGGTGGATTTTGATGAAGAAGCCCATCTTGTAGAGGTGGATGCGACTGGTGATATCACTGAGGAAGCTCCTTACAAGTATGTTAGCAAGATGCGCGCATCTATCGTTGTCTTGGGGCCAATCCTAGCCCGTGTAGGTCATGCCAAGGTATCTATGCCAGGTGGTTGTACGATTGGTAGCCGTCCTATTGATCTTCATTTGAAGGGTCTAGAAGCTATGGGGGCTAAGATTAGTCAGACAGCTGGGTATATCGAAGCCAAGGCTGATCGCTTGCATGGGGCCCATATCTATATGGACTTCCCAAGTGTTGGTGCTACGCAGAATTTGATGATGGCAGCGACTCTGGCTGATGGGGTGACAGTGATTGAAAATGCTGCGCGTGAGCCTGAGATTGTGGACCTAGCCATTCTCTTAAATGAAATGGGAGCTAAAGTCAAAGGTGCTGGTACAGAGACCATTACCATTACTGGTGTTGAGAAACTTTATGGTACGACTCACAATGTGGTTCAAGATCGTATTGAAGCTGGAACCTTTATGGTGGCTGCTGCCATGACTGGTGGTGATGTCTTGATTAAAGACGCTGTTTGGGAGCACAACCGTCCCTTGATTGCCAAATTGCTTGAAATGGGAGTGGAAGTGACAGAGGAGACTGAAGGAATTCGAGTTCGCTCTCAACTAGAAAATCTTAAAGCTGTCCATGTGAAAACCTTGCCTCATCCAGGATTTCCAACAGATATGCAGGCTCAATTTACAGCCTTGATGACCGTCGCAAAAGGCGAATCAACTATGGTGGAGACAGTTTTTGAAAATCGTTTCCAACACCTAGAAGAAATGCGTCGCATGGGCTTGCACTCTGAAATTATCCGTGACACAGCTCGTATTGTTGGTGGACAATCTTTGCAGGGGGCAGAAGTTCTTTCAACTGACCTTCGTGCTAGTGCTGCCTTGATTTTGACAGGTTTGGTAGCACAAGGAGAAACTGTGGTTGGTAAATTGGTTCACTTGGATAGAGGCTACTACCGCTTCCATGAGAAGTTGGCGCAACTGGGTGCTAAGATTCAGCGGATTGAGGCAAGTGATGAAGATGAATAAGAAATCAGGCTACGTAGTCAAGCGTTTACTTTTAGTCATTCTGGTACTGATTTTAGGCCTTCTAGCCCTAGGAATCGGTTTAATGGTCGGCTATGGAATCTTGGGCAAGGGGCAAGATCCATGGGCTATCCTGTCTCCAGCAAAATGGCAGGAATTGATTCATAAATTTACAGGAAATTAGGCTGGAGAACCAGCCTTTTTCTAAAGATAAGGAGAAATATGAACAAAAAAACAAGACAGACACTGATTGGACTGTTAGTGTTATTGCTTTTGTCTGCAGGTAGCTATTATATCAAGCAGATGCAGTCGACAGCTAATAGTCCCAAAACTAAGGTTAGTCAGAAAAAACAAGCTTCGGAAGCTCCTAGTCGGGAATTAGCAGAAAGTGTCTTAACAGACGCAGTCAAAGGCCAAATAAAAGGGAGTCTTGAATGGAATGGCTCAGGTGCTTTTATTGTCAATGGTAATAAAACAAACCTAGATGCCAAGGTTTCAAGTAAACCCTACGCTGATAATAAAACAAAGACAGTGGGCAAGGAAACCGTGCCAACCGTAGCAAATGCCCTCTTGTCTAAGGCTACTCGTCAGTATAAGAATCGTGAAGAAACTGGGAATGGTTCTACTTCATGGACTCCTCCAGGCTGGCATCAGGTTAAGAATCTTAAGGGTTCTTATACCCATGCAGTTGATAGAGGTCACTTGTTAGGCTATGCCTTAATCGGTGGCTTGGATGGTTTTGATGCCTCAACAAGCAATCCTAAAAACATTGCTGTTCAGACAGCCTGGGCAAATCAGGCGCAAGCCGAGGATTCGACAGGGCAAAACTACTATGAAAGTCTGGTGCGTAAAGCCTTAGATCAAAACAAGCGTGTTCGTTACCGTGTAACTCTTTATTATACTTCAAACGAGGATTTAGTTCCTTCAGCTTCACAGATTGAAGCCAAGTCTTCAGATGGAGAATTGGAATTCAATGTTCTAGTTCCTAATGTTCAAAAGGGACTTCAACTGGATTACCGAACTGGAGAAGTAACGGTTACTCAGTAAAAGATAAGATAAACTCCTATGTCACTTGTGGATGTAGGGGTTCTTTTTTGGACAATTTAGGTCGGACTACAAATAGACATTGAGAAAAAATAATATGTACTGGACTAAATTTTGTGATATAATAAAGGATAAGATACTATTTTAGGAGAAGAACTATGGAAGACCCAAGTAGTCAGAATTTGTTGCTACAATTTGTTTTATTGTTTATCTTGACGGTATTAAATGCCTTTTTCTCAGCCACAGAAATGGCCATGGTTTCACTTAATCGTGCGCGGGTTGAACAAAAGGCAGAAGAAGGAGATAGACGCTATATCCGTCTGCTGAAGGTACTAGAAAATCCTAATCACTTTTTATCAACCATTCAAGTAGGGATTACCCTGATTACGATTTTATCAGGGGCGAGTTTGGCAGAAACTCTGGGACGAGAAATTGCATCTTGGCTTGGAAATGGCGAAACAGCTTATGCCGTTGCAAGCTTTCTATCTTTAGCATTTTTGACTTATATTTCCATCGTTTTTGGGGAATTGTATCCTAAGAGAATCGCTCTTAATCTAAAGGATGCCTTGGCGATTCGTACAGCGCCAGTTATCATTGGCCTGGGGAAACTAGTTAGTCCCTTTGTTTGGCTCTTGTCTGCATCTACCAATCTCTTGAGTCGTTTGACTCCTATGACCTTTGACGATGCTGACGAAAAAATGACCCGTGATGAAATTGAGTACATGCTGACAAATAGTGAAGAAACACTTGATGCTGACGAAATTGAGATGTTACAGGGGATTTTTTCACTGGACGAATTGATGGCCAGAGAAGTCATGGTTCCTCGAACGGATGCCTTTATGGTCGATATTCAGGATGATAGTCAAACCATTATCCAAAGCATTTTAAAACAAAACTTTTCCCGTATACCAGTTTATGATGGGGATAAGGACAACGTGATTGGAATCATTCATACCAAGAGTCTTCTTAAGGCAGCCTTTGTAGACGGTTTTGATAACATTGTATGGAAGAGAATTTTACAAGATCCACTTTTTGTTCCTGAAACTATTTTTGTGGATGACTTGTTAAAAGAATTGCGCAATACCCAAAGACAAATGGCAATCTTGCTAGATGAATACGGTGGGATGGCTGGTTTGGTGACCCTGGAAGACCTCTTAGAGGAAATCGTTGGGGAAATCGATGACGAAACAGATAAGGCAGAAATCGAAGTTCATCAAATCGGAGAAGATACCTATATTGTTCAAGGTACCATGAATCTCAATGATTTCAATGACTACTTTGATGTTGAACTGGAAAGTGATGATGTTGATACCATCGCTGGTTATTATTTGACAGGAGTTGGGACCATTCCAACGACTGAGAAACTCAGCCATGAATTGGTCAGCCAAAACAAACAGCTTATCCTAACCAATGATAAGGTGAAAAATGGACGTGTTACCAAGGTAAAAGTCCAAATTACAGAAGTCGAAATAGAAGAAGAAACAGAGTAAACTAGAGGCTTTTGTCACAATGTGTGGCAAAGCTTTTTTCAGTTGATGTCAAAAGGGAATAGCGTCCTTGAAAGAACTCCGCCCCAATTCGTACCAAAAGTTTTTGTTAGTTATTCTTATTTATCCGAAGAAAAAATAAAAAAAGCCCTCCAAACTGGGCTTTCTATTTATTTGAAACCTGATAAATCAAGTTATAGAAGGCGGTAGACGGATTTGAACCGACGATCAAGCTTTTGCAGAGCCGTGCCTTACCACTTGGCTATACCGCCTTAACGTTTATTATTATACCTTGAAAATCATTCTCAGTCAATAGTTTTTTCAGATTTTTTGTATGAATAAGCCTAAATATTCTGAAAATTCGTTTACTTTTCTTGAAATCTATGATATAATTGATAACGACCTATATTTTATAAGAGGAGTAAAGAAATGAAAAAAAGTCAAGTGCTTGCTGTAGCGGGAGCTACCTTATTAGCGTCAGGAGTTCTAGCTGCGTGTTCAAACACTAGTTCAAATAATGCGAAATTAGCAAAAGATTACCAATATGTTTATCAAATAGATCCAGAAACCTTGGATTATATTGTTAGCAATATTGATTCTACATCATTTATTACAACAAATGCTGTAGATGGTTTATTAGCTAATGATAAATATGGTAATTTAGTTCCTTCTATTGCCGAATCATGGACAGTTTCAAAAGATGGTTTGACGTATACCTATAAAATCCGTCAGGATGCTAAATGGGTGACAGCAGAGGGAGAAGAATATGCTCCTGTAACTGCTAAAGACTTCGTTACTGGTTTGAAACATGCTGTAGATGGAAAATCAAAAGGACTTTCAATCGTTAGCTCTTCTATTAAGGGATTAGAAGCATATATCAAGGGTGAAACAAAAGACTTCTCAACAGTTGGTGTAAAAGCAGTTGATGATCAAACATTAGAATATACCTTGAATCAACCAGAAACTTTCTGGAATGACAAGACAACTAGCGGTGTCATGATGCCAGTTAATGAAGAGTTTTTAGCCTCAAAAGGTGAAGGGTTTGGTGCTCCAACAGATGCTAACTCTATTCTTTATAACGGTCCATTTGTCTTGAAAGCTGTAACTCCTAAATCATCTATCGAGATGGCTAAGAATGACGCTTACTGGGATAAAGAAAATGTAAAAATTGAGAATGTTAAGTTCACTTTCTGGGATGGTAAGGATCAAGATGTGATTGCTAAAGGTTTTGCTGATGGTCAATATAGCAAAGCTCGTATCTTCCCTACAAGTTCGACATATGAAAAATATGCAGCTGACTTCAAGGATAACATTTACTTTAATGAACCAGGTGCGGGTGTTGCAACTGTCAGCTTGAACTATGGTCGTACAGCTTATAACCACACAGCTAAGACAAGTGAAGCACAAAAGACCTCTACTCAAAAAGCTTTGCTAAATAAGGAGTTCCGTCAAGCCCTGAACTTTGCGGTAGATCGTAATTCTTATTCAGCTCAAACAAATGGTACTGATGGTGCTGCAGTAGCCATCCGTAATACATTTGCACCATATAATCTTCAAGTTGGTAAGAAAACATTTGGTGAATTGGTACAAGATAGCTTGGCTAAGACAAATTCTTCTACTTGGGCTAAGGTTTCTCTAGCTGATTCTCAAAATGGGCTTTATAATGAAGAAAAAGCTAAAGAGGTATTTGCTAAAGCTAAATCAAGTCTACAAGCTGAAGGTGTTGAATTCCCAATCCACTTAGATGCCTTGGTTATTCAAGAATCAACAGCGGTTGTAAACCGTGTTCAATCATTGAAGCAATCAATTGAAAAAGTATTGGGTTCAGATAATGTTGTTGTAGACTTGCAACAAATGACTCAAGCAGAAGCTTTACCAATTTCATTTAGCGCTCCAACAGCTAAAGAACAAGACTGGGATATTCATACCTTGCTAGGATGGACCCCTGACTATCAAGATCCGTCTACTTTCTTGGATCAGTTTGTCATCAAGGGAGGAAACACTCGCCTTTACCTTGGTATTGACCAAAAAACGGATGCATCAGTAGTAAGTAAACTTGGTTTGGCTGACTATGGAAAATTACTTGATGACGCAAACAGCGAAAACCAAGATGTTCAAAAACGTTATGAAAAATACGCAGTAGCACAAGCTTGGTTGACTGATAATGCTTTGACAATTCCAGTAATGGCTTCTCCTAAAGAAACAGCCGTTTCATTTGTTTCAAAGGTTTTACCATTTAGCTCTTCATATTCTGTAGCTGGCCTTAAAGGTGAAAATGCAGGATACTTGAAGTATACTCAAGTTGGTGAAAAAGCAATCACCAAAGAAGAGTATGAAAAAGCTCGTGAAAAATGGTTGAAAGAAAAGACTGAGTCAAACGAGAAAGCTCAAAAAGAATTGGCAAGTCATGTGAAGTAAATAATTTTCAATAGAACTTTCTCTCCATGAGGAGAAGGTTCTTTTGGGATTTTTAAAGGAAATGATATGAAAAAATATATTTTTATGCGTGTTTTGCGGTCATTGGTTTCTATCTTCTTAGTAACTACCTTGACTTACACGATTATCTATACAATGGTTCCTCGAAAATTGATTTTCAAACAGGATACCAACTATAACAAGATTGCGACAACGGCTGATAAACGTGATAACTATGAAAATACCGTTTATGAGCGTATGGGCTATATCGAGTACTACGATACCAAAGAGTTGCAAGAAAAAGCTAGCCAGATGGATTCTTCTGTAACAGTTGAAGCTAATGACACCAACAAGGCTATCTATGAAAAATACATCAAACAAATCGGTCATGGTTGGACCTTGGGAGAATTTACTGAAAGTGGTCAATTCTACGCTACTCGTGAAATCCCAATTTTTGAACGTGTTTTCAAGTTCTATGCTAACTTGATTGACATTGACCATACAAATAAAATTCAAGACCCTGAGAATCCAGACTTGAAACGTTATCTTCGTTTTGAAAATGATCCAGCTATCGGATGGTCCTTGGTCGGTTCAGGTACCAAACACAAATATCTCTTGTACTTCAACAGTCAGTTCCCATTTGTGCATCAAAACTTTGTGAACATTAATTTAGGCGACTCTTATCCAACCTATGCTAATAGTCCTGTTTTACAGGTTATTACTCAGGGACAAGGGCAAACAAAAACTTCGCAAGTTCAGTTCCCAACAGGTAAGAAAACTTCTTCTGTAAATATTTACTCAAGAACCTACAAATCACCTAGTCAGGCTGATTCTCGTGAAGTAGCCAACTACGGGAAAGATGATCCTTATACAGCCACTGAAAGTAACTACCAATATCCTTCTATGATTGCCAGCTCTGCTGTCGTTGGATTGATCGGTTTGGTAATTTCTTATGCAATTGCCGTGCCGCTTGGTTCAGCTATGGCTCGCTTCAAGAACACTTGGATTGATAGCTTCTCAACAGGGGCTTTGACCTTCTTGATGGCTCTTCCAACAATTGCCTTGGTTTATATCGTTCGTTTGGCTGGATCTTCAATCGGCTTGCCAGATTCATTCCCTATCTTGGGTGCTGGAGATTGGCGTTCTTACGTTTTACCAGCAGTTATCCTTGGTTTGTTGGGGGCTCCTGGTACAGCTATTTGGATTCGTCGTTACATGATTGACTTGCAATCACAAGATTTTGTACGTTTTGCTCGTGCCAAAGGTTTGTCTGAAAAAGAAATCTCAAACAAACACATCTTTAAAAATGCCATGGTTCCGCTTGTTTCAGGAATTCCTGGTGCCGTTATCGGGGTTATCGGTGGTGCAACCCTTACTGAAACAGTCTTCGCCTTCCCAGGTATGGGTAAAATGTTGATTGACTCTGTAAAAGCATCTAATAACTCTATGGTCGTTGGTCTTGTATTCATCTTTACATGTATTTCTATCTTCTCACTTCTTTTGGGAGATATTTGGATGACTATTATTGACCCACGTATTAAATTGACTGAGAAAGGAGGCAAATAATGTCTACAATCGATAAAGAAAAATTTCAGTTCGTAAAACGTGACGATTTTGCCTCTGAAGCCATTGATGCGCCAGCATATTCATACTGGGGATCAGTGTTTAGACAGTTTATGAAGAAAAAATCAACTGTAGTCATGTTGGGAATCTTGGTAGCTATCATTTTGATGAGTTTCATCTACCCAATGTTTTCTAAGTTTGATTTCAATGATGTCAGCAAGGTAAACGACTTTAGTGCTCGTTATATCAAGCCAAATGCGGAGCATTGGTTCGGTACTGACAGTAACGGGAAATCGCTCTTTGACGGTGTCTGGTTCGGAGCTCGTAACTCTATCCTCATTTCTGTAATTGCAACAGTGATTAACTTGGTTATCGGTGTTTTTGTCGGTGGTATTTGGGGAATTTCAAAATCAGTTGACCGTGTCATGATGGAAGTTTACAACGTCATCTCAAACATCCCATCTCTTTTGATTGTCATTGTCTTGACTTACTCAATCGGAGCTGGATTCTGGAATCTGATTTTTGCCATGAGTGTAACAACATGGATCGGAATTGCCTTCATGATCCGTGTGCAAATCTTGCGTTATCGTGACTTGGAATACAACTTGGCGTCACGTACTTTGGGAACTCCAACCTTGAAGATTGTTGCCAAAAATATCATGCCACAATTGGTCTCTGTTATTGTGACAACTATGACCCAAATGCTTCCAAGCTTTATCTCATACGAAGCTTTCTTGTCATTCTTCGGTCTTGGATTACCAATTACAGTGCCAAGTTTGGGTCGTTTGATTTCGGATTACTCACAAAACGTAACAACCAATGCTTACTTGTTCTGGATTCCATTGACAACTCTTGTCTTGGTATCCTTGTCCCTTTTCGTAGTTGGTCAAAACTTAGCGGATGCTAGTGATCCACGTACACATAGATAGGAGTAGAAATGACAAAAGAAAAAAATGTAATTTTGACTGCTCGCGATATTGTCGTGGAATTTGACGTTCGTGACAAAGTATTGACAGCCATTCGCGGAGTTTCTCTTGAACTAGTTGAAGGAGAAGTATTAGCCTTGGTAGGTGAGTCAGGATCAGGTAAATCTGTTTTGACAAAGACTTTCACAGGTATGCTTGAAGAAAATGGTCGCATTGCTCAAGGTAGCATTGACTATCGTGGTCAGGATTTGACAGCCTTGTCTTCTCACAAGGATTGGGAACAAATTCGTGGTGCTAAGATTGCGACTATCTTCCAGGATCCAATGACTAGTTTGGACCCAATTAAAACAATTGGTAGTCAGATTACAGAAGTTATTGTAAAACACCAAGGAAAAACAGCTAAGGAAGCAAAAGAATTGGCCATTGACTATATGAATAAAGTTGGGATTCCAGACGCAGATAGACGTTTTGATGAATACCCATTCCAATATTCTGGAGGAATGCGTCAACGTATCGTTATTGCTATTGCTCTTGCCTGCCGACCTGATGTTTTGATTTGTGATGAGCCAACGACTGCCTTGGATGTGACTATCCAAGCACAGATTATTGATTTGCTAAAATCCTTGCAAAACGAGTACCATTTCACAACAATCTTTATCACCCACGACCTTGGTGTAGTAGCAAGTATTGCGGATAAGGTAGCGGTTATGTATGCAGGAGAAATCGTTGAATATGGAACTGTTGAGGAAGTCTTCTATGACCCTCGCCATCCATATACATGGAGTCTCTTGTCTAGCTTGCCTCAGCTTGCTGATGACAAGGGGGAGCTTTACTCAATACCAGGAACACCTCCGTCGCTTTATACTGACCTGAAAGGGGATGCCTTTGCCTTGCGTTCTGACTATGCAATGCAGATTGACTTCGAACAAAAAGCTCCTCAATTCTCAGTATCAGAGACGCATTGGGCTAAAACTTGGCTTCTTCATGAGGATGCTCCAAAAGTAGAAAAACCAGCTGTGATTGCAAATCTTCACGATAAGATTCGTGATAAAATGGGATTTGCCCATCTGGCAGACTAGGAGGAAGGAAATGTCTGAAAAATTAGTAGAAATCAAAGATTTAGAAATTTCCTTCGGTGAAGGAAGTAAGAAGTTTGTCGCAGTTAAAAATGCTAACTTCTTTATCAACAAGGGAGAAACCTTCTCGCTTGTAGGTGAGTCAGGTAGTGGGAAAACAACTATTGGTCGTGCTATCATTGGTCTCAATGACACAAGTAATGGAGATATCATTTTTGAAGGCCAAAAGATCAATGGTAAGAAATCGCGTGAACAAGCTGCAGAATTGATTCGTCGTATCCAGATGATTTTCCAAGACCCTGCAGCAAGTTTGAATGAACGTGCTACTGTTGATTATATTATTTCTGAAGGTCTTTACAATCACAGTCTGTTCAAGGATGAAGAAGAACGTAAAGAGAAAGTTAAAAATATTATCCGTGAAGTGGGTCTTCTTGCTGAGCATTTGACTCGTTACCCTCATGAGTTTTCAGGTGGTCAACGTCAACGTATCGGTATTGCCCGTGCCTTGGTCATGCAACCAGACTTTGTTATTGCGGATGAGCCAATTTCAGCCTTGGATGTTTCTGTTCGTGCCCAAGTCTTGAATTTGCTCAAAAAATTCCAAAAAGAACTCGGTTTGACCTATCTCTTCATCGCCCATGACTTGTCGGTCGTTCGCTTTATTTCAGATCGTATCGCAGTTATTTATAAGGGTGTTATTGTAGAGGTTGCAGAAACAGAAGAATTGTTTAACAATCCAATTCACCCATATACTCAGGCCTTGCTTTCAGCGGTACCAATTCCAGACCCAATCTTGGAACGCAAGAAGATCTTGAAGGTTTACGACCCAAGTCAACACGACTATGAGACTGATAAGCCATCCATGGTTGAAATCCGTCCAGGTCACTATGTTTGGGCTAATCAAGCCGAATTGGCACGATACAAACAAGGATTAAACTAATAATGGTTTTATAATTTCCATGTCAATTTTTATGGGAATTATAAAACTTTTTTATATCCCTAAAAGAGATAGGTTTAAAAATTTTAAAGTGATAAAAACGCATAATATCAGATGTAGGTAAGCTTGATATTATGCGTTTCTATTATGTAAAGTTTTGATAAATTTCTCCTAATACTCTTTGATTTTCATTGAGTATAAGCTTGAGTTTTTCTATAGCTTCAAACTTATGGATAGAGAATTTTAGAAATTGAGTATGTTAGATTAGTGAAGTGAATATCAAATTCTAATAAGTTACGATCAATTGCTTATAATCACCTTATTTGATAATCTGTATCTGTTTCGGACTATTATACAATCGTTGATCCTATATTTTTATTTAAAATTGACCAATAACAACTGTACTCATTTTCTCCAATGAAATTGAAGAGACTGCGTCTAATAGTTCATTATAGTAGAATCCGTTTTTCAAATCTGTTTTAGTAGCTAGAGCGAACACTTCTAGCGTATATCGATGATCTTTATCAGGAGGGGTTGGTCCAACAAAAATAGAATCAATTTCAGTAAAATCAGTTTCTAATAGAGGACTGGCAAAACTATTTTTCCCTTGCGTAATAGAACCTTTATAATCTAGACTGTAATTTTCAGGAATAATGACTGTATTATTTTTGACTTCTATATCCGTAGCAAGCCAATGAATCCAAGGGAATGAACAAACTGGAATAGCATCATAATCAATTAAAGTAATAGCTATGTATTTTGTCCCTTCTGGTAATTCGCTAATCTCAAAGGGGAAAGAGCGTATAGGATTCCCCTTAATAATGTCGGTACAATCTGCTTCTTTTCCAAATCGTTTAGGCAATAAGTTCTGGTTAAAAGGTATATTAATTTTCATCATATTGCTCCTTTCATATAATCGAATAAATTATTCTTGATTCTATGATATAATAAATATTAACTTTTTAAAATTTGGAAAAAGTTAATAATTTATTAAATATTATTTTAGGAAGGAGAGGAGATAATGAATTTAGATTGGTATTATACATTCTTAGTATTATCTAAACACCTCAACTATCATAGAGCAAGCGAAGAATTATTTTTAACGGAACCAACACTTCACCAGCAAATAAAAAAACTCGAAAAACACTTGCAAGTAAATTTATTTGAAACAGTTGGAAGAAATTTAACTCTGACTCCAACAGGACGAGAATCTATCCCTATCGTAAAAAAAATAATTGCGACATATGAAGATGGAATTAAAAAAATACAGTTAAAAAATAAAAAGTTGGAAACACATTTAAACATCGCAGTTTCACCTTACATAGCTACCTATCTGTTACCGAAATTTCTTCCAGAATTTTTTGAAGAACAACCATCTGTAGGTATTTCAATTACCGTTTTACAAAATGATATTGCTCGAGAAATTGAAAATAATCAATTTGATATTGGGATAGCTAGGGAAGAACCTTATACTACAAAGATTAATTCAGAAAAAATTTGTGAGGGTAAAATTGCTCTTTTTTATCCCAAAAATGATTCTCAACTAACTGAGGTGGAGTTATTTCAAAAATATAAGATTTTATCAGATAATCATCCTGTCTATTGGAAACAAGTAAAACAAGAAATTTCTGAAATTGTTCCAGAATCTCAATTTGTTTCTATAAAGGATATAGCAGTAACTGAGAAATTGATTGAAATGGGACAAGGGATTTCTTATCTTCCTCTATACCTTAAAATGACTTTAAATCCTAATATTGCTACTCGAATACCAGAAGAAATTTCTATTCCACTATCTTTTACTTACATAATGACTAGAAAAAATTCGGAAGCTATTGAACTTTTCAAAAATAAATTTAAGGAATTTATTGTTTTTGAACAAAATAAAGTAAATTTTTGACTCTTAAAAAGATGACTTGTGTATCTATAAACTAGTATTAATGTATAAAATTGAAATTTCGCATCATACTTTCTGAGTTTAGACGGACTTTGTTATGAGTTTGAAACAGAGATAGAAAAAATCTTTGAAAGCATCCTGAAAGAATTTTCGAAAAATTTTAAAAAATTCTGAAATATTCTTGACAGGTGATGAAAAAGGTGGTAAGATAGGAAACATCAAAAAAGAAAGCAGAAAAAGAAATGAATAAAAGACAAGCTGTAACAATGAATCAAAACTTTTACTTTAGCTACTTTAGATAGTGTTTGTAGACATGTCACCATGGATGCAAACAGTTCAAGCAATTTGTTTGTATCTATGTGGCTAAGATTTTTGATTGTGGTCCATATAGATGAATATCTAAATGGACTAGCAAAGATATAACTTGTTAGATTATTTCAAGCATCCGTTTAGGTATTATCTAGGCGGTTTTTTGTTTTATACTCTTCGAAAATCAAATTCAAACCACGTCAACGTCGCCTTGCCGTACTCAAGTACAGCCTGCGACTAGTTTCCTAGTTTGCTATTTGATTTTCATTGAGTATTATCTTTTCTGAGAAGGAGTTTCATTATGAAAGTTGTTCGAAAATTACTAGCCCCCCTCTTGGTGGTGGGGATCCTCTTGACCTCTCTGATCAGTTTGCATCAGTTGAAGGCAGATAAGAAAAAAGATGTGTTTCGTATCGGGATTTCGCAGTTTATTACCCACCAGTCCTTAGATGCTACTAGAGAAGGTTTTGTGGATGAGCTGGCCAAACAAGGATATATTGAAGGGAAGAATATTGAGATTGATTTGCAAAATGCACAGGGAGAACAAAGAAATCTAAAAACGATTTCCCAGCAACTAGCAGAATCTAGTGATGTCGTTCTAGCCATCTCAACGCCTTCTGCTCAGAGCTTGGCTAATACAACACAAACGACATCTGTTATCTTTTCAGCTGTAACAGATCCTGTCAGTGCCAAGTTGGTTGAGTCAAGAGAACACCCTGGGGGAAATGTGACGGGGACAAGCGACCAGTCATCAGAAGCCATTTCAACCCAAATCAATTTGATAAAGAAAGTGTTGCCAAAGGCTAAAACAATTGGAATTCTCTATACTCAGAGCGAGCCAAACTCAGTTGTCCAAAAGGATGAAGCTAAGCGACTTCTGGAAGAAAAAGGCTTTACCGTTGTTGAAAAAACAATCTTGGACAGTAACAACGTCAAGGCAGCAGCAGAGAGTTTGATGGCAGAAGTGGATATGGTTTTTGTACCAACGGATAATATCATTTCGTCAACCATGGAAACAGTCAAGCAGGTTTCTATTAAACACAAGGTTCCAGTATTTGGTGGTTCGACAGAAATGATTGCTGTTGGTGGCTTGTATAACTACGGAACCAATTATGAAGAATTAGGACGGCAGACAGCCCGCATGTTGATTCGTGTTTTAAAAGGTGAGAAGCCAGAAAATATAGCAGTTGAGTTGCCTGAAAAACTGGAATTGCATACCAATAAAGAAATGGCAGATTCACTAGGAATTGATATTAGTAAGTTAGAGGGCAAGGAATAGGAGGTTTAAGATGAGTTTTGTATTATCTAGTTTATCAGAAGGTTTGTTGTGGTCGATTATGGCTATTGGGGTTTACTTGACTTTCCGTATTTTGGATATTGCGGATATGACTGCTGAAGGAGCCTTTCCACTGGGGGCGGCTGTCGTCGTATCTCAGATACAGGCAGGGACAAATCCTTGGATTGCGACCTTACTTGCTTTGCTGGCAGGTATGATTGCTGGTCTTGTGTCAGGTATGCTTCACACCAAGATGAAAATCCCAGCTCTCTTAACAGGGATTGTGACCTTGACAGGGCTTTATTCAATCAATATTAAAATTATGGGAAGTGTGCCCAATCTTTCCTTGGGAGATTCTTCAACTGTCTTTAAACAATTGGCGAGCTTGGGGCTGACAACTGAAGAAGCTGTTTTCTCATTCAGTTTGGCCTGTCTCTTACTTGTTTGTTTGGTCTTGACTCTTTTGATGAAAACGGAGATTGGATTGGTCTTGCGTTCGACTGGGGACAATATTCCGATGAGTGAGGCCAATGGGGTCAATGTAGACACCATGAAGATTGTTGGTTATATGATTTCAAATGGTTTGATTGCTCTGTGTGGTTCCTTGTTCGCTCAAAATGATGGATTTTCTGATGTGACTTCTGGGACAGGAACTATCGTTGTTGGTTTGAGTGCAGTCATTATTGCAGAAGTCTTGATTCACGATTTGACCATAGGAGGTCGCTTGTTATCCATCGGAATCGGTGCCATTGTTTATCGTTTGATTATTTTAAATATCTATGAAATTCCAAATCTAGATCAGAACCTGGTTCGTCTCTTTAATGCAATCTTATTAGCCTTGGTTTTATTTGCACCAGAGTTGCAAAAGAGATTAAGGATTCGTGGTTTGAAATTGAGAAATGAATAGGAGGAGAAAGTTATGGCAAGTTTGTTAACACTTGAAAATATTCACAAAACATTTGAAGCAGGGACGGTTAATGAAAACCATGTCCTCAAAGGATTAGATTTAGAGGTTGAAGAGGGAGATTTTATCTCTGTGATTGGTGGAAATGGTGCAGGGAAATCCACTTTGATGAATATCTTGGCTGGCAATCTATCGGTGGACGAAGGAGACCTTTTATTGGCAGGCAAATCCATTAAAAATATGAGTGTAAGAAAGAGAGCCAAGGATATTGCCCGTGTCTTTCAAGATCCGAAGATGGGGACAGCTTCTCGTTTGACGATTGAGGAGAATATGGCCATTGCCTTGAGACGTGGACAGAAGAGAGGCCTTGGCTGGGGCGTGAAGGAAAAGGACAGAATCCAGTTCCAAGAGGCCTTGAAGGAGTTGAATATTGGCCTTGAAAATCGCTTGAAAGTAGATACTCAATACCTTTCAGGAGGACAAAGACAGGCATTGACCCTAGTCATGGCAGCCTTGGTGAAACCTAAGCTCTTGTTGTTGGATGAACACACTGCGGCACTTGACCCGAAAACGAGTCAAATGGTGATGGGCTTGACGCAAAAGATTGTGGAGCACCATCAGTTGACTACTCTGATGATTACCCATGATATGAACCATGCGATTGAGTACGGCAATCGTCTCATTATGCTCTATCAAGGCAAGATAGTGGTGGATGTCAAGGGAGAGGAGAAAAAGCATCTGACGGTTGAAGATCTCATGCATCTCTTCCAGAAAAATAGTGGCCAAAGCCTCGTCAGTGATGAATTGGTTTTGGGATAAAGAAAAAGGCTGAAATCTAGTGTTTCAGTCTTTTATTTCTTACGTTTTGCGAAATCGACAAATCTGAATTTTTCGAGTTTATGGCGGCTTTCGGTGAACTGAAACTGGCGCCCGTCTTGGAGGTAGACTTTTGACTTGATTGAAACGACATAAGGGTCTTTTCCTATGTCCATGAGAATCTTATCTCGATCACTCGTGTGGTCAATGGTAATTTCCTTCTGAGCATAATCAATAAGGAGTTTGAGGTCGTCCTCAATATAAGAATAGATAGACTGCTCAGCAATTTCTCGACTGAGTCCAGGAATCAGCTCCATATCCAGGTAGTCAATATCTAGTACAGAAACTTGATTATCCACCACACGCTGGCGGACCACCTTCCAAACCATGCGAAATTCTGGAAATCCGGTTATCAGTGAGGATTTTTTATCGATAATAATTTTGTCTAGACTGACGACATTGGTTTTGGAGCGCAGTCCAAGTTCCTGGACCAATTCTTGGTAGCTGGTTAGGTTGGAGACAGGGAAATTGACCGTTTCTTCTTTGACGACTTGAGAACCTTGCCCCCTAATCTTCTTAATCAATCCTTCCTCTTGGAGGAGGGACAGAGCTTTTCGGACGGTGTCACGGCTCACTTGATACTGGTTCATGAGTTCGTGCTCGCTGGGAAGAAAATCTCCGACAGCGTAAGTCTCGTTTTGAATGGTTTCTTGAATTTGCTTAAATAGTTGTTGGTATTTCTTCATGTTACTTCCTTAAATGGGGTTCGAGTCTTATTCTATACATACTTGTATCTATTTTACCATACAAGTGCTGGAAAATTTATAAAAATATCCTCTTTTTGTTTCAAACAAGTTGCATACAAGTTTGATATCGTTTACAATAACCTTATCAAATCAAACTTGCTTTGACAAGTATAAGGAGAATCAAATGGGAAAATTTGAACAAGAAGCTAAAGATCTGCTTCAGGCAATCGGAGGCAAAGAAAATGTGACGGCTGTCACCCACTGTGCGACACGGATGCGCTTTGTTTTAGGGGATGATAAGAAGGCTAATGTTAAGGCTATCGAATCAATTCCAGCAGTCAAAGGAACCTTTACCAATGCGGGTCAATTTCAGGTAATAATAGGAAATGACGTGCCTATCTTTTATAATGATTTTACAGCTATTTCCGGCATTGAGGGTGTTTCCAAAGAAGCCGCCAAGTCTGCAGCTAAGAGTAATCAAAACGTGGTCCAACGTGTCATGACCACCCTAGCGGAAATCTTTACTCCGATTATTCCAGCCTTGATTGTTGGTGGTTTGATCCTCGGTTTCCGTAATGTCTTGGAAGGTGTACATTGGTCAATGTTGGATGGCAAGACCATCACAGAGTCCTCTCAGTTTTGGGCAGGGGTTAATCACTTCCTCTGGTTACCTGGTGAAGCGATCTTCCAGTTCTTACCAGTAGGGATTACTTGGTCTGTTTCTCGTAAGATGGGAACTAGCCAAATCTTGGGAATTGTTCTCGGGATCTGTTTGGTTTCTCCTCAGTTGCTCAATGCCTATGCGGTTGCTTCGACACCTGCATCAGAAATTGCGGCAAACTGGGTTTGGAATTTTGGATACTTTACTGTTAATCGTATCGGTTACCAAGCCCAAGTTATTCCAGCCTTGCTTGCAGGTTTGAGTCTGTCTTATCTTGAAATCTTCTGGCGCAAGCATATTCCAGAAGTGATTTCGATGATTTTTGTGCCTTTCTTGTCATTGATTCCAGCCTTGATTTTGGCTCATACTGTCTTGGGACCAATCGGTTGGACAATTGGTCAAGGACTTTCATCAGTTGTGTTGGCAGGTTTGACGGGTCCAGTTAAATGGCTCTTCGGTGCGATTTTTGGTGCCCTCTACGCTCCATTTGTCATCACAGGTTTGCACCATATGACCAATGCAATTGACACACAATTGATTGCGGATGCTGGTGGAACTGCTCTCTGGCCAATGATTGCTCTTTCTAATATTGCCCAAGGTTCAGCAGTATTTGCCTATTATTTCATGCACCGTCATGATGAGCGTGAGGCTCAGGTTTCACTTCCTGCAACCATTTCAGCCTATCTCGGTGTTACAGAACCAGCCCTCTTTGGGGTCAATGTCAAATACATCTATCCATTTGTAGCTGGGATGATGGGTTCGGCCCTTGCAGGCATGTTGTCCGTTACTTTCAATGTAACTGCGGCTTCTATCGGTATCGGAGGTTTGCCAGGTATTCTCTCTATTCAACCTCAATACATGCTGCCATTTGCAGGAACTATGCTAGTTGCGATTGCTGTTCCAATGCTCTTGACTTTCTTCTTCCGTAAGGCAGGTCTCTTTACAAAAACAGAGGACGATACGGACTTGCAGGCAGAATTTGTGACTCATGAACCAGTACCCCTTGCTCCAGTAGAAATTGTCAGCCCACTTGCAGGTCAAGTGAAAGAATTGAGTCAAGCGACAGATCCTGTTTTTGCATCAGGCGTCATGGGCCAAGGTCTGGTCATTGAACCAAGCCAAGGTGATTTGACTTCTCCAGTCAATGGGACAGTGACGGTTCTTTTCCCTACCAAGCATGCTATCGGTATTGTCTCTGATGAGGGGGTGGAATTGCTCATCCACATCGGTATGGATACAGTTAGTCTTGATGGTAAAGGTTTTGAAAGTTTTGTAGCTCAAGGAGACCACGTCACAGTTGGTCAGAAACTGATTCGTTTTGATATGGATGTCATTAAGGCTGCAGGTCTGGTAACAGAAACTCCTGTTATTATCACCAACCAAGATGCTTATACAGCAACTATTACTGGAACTTATCCACCAGCTATCCAAGCTGGTGAAGCTCTTATGGTGGCTACACGAATCTAATGAAAATAGCACAAATAGGGACGGAACAGAGATTCCTCCCTTTTATCAGAAAAGGAGAAGCAGATGACACTTGATAAAAGAAAAGTAGTCTATCAAATCTATCCAAAATCATACAAAGACACCACTGGAAATGGTATTGGGGATTTCCGTGGGATTATCGAAAAAATCCCCTATCTAGCCAAACTGGGTGTGGATATGGTCTGGCTCAATCCATTCTATCCAAGCCCCCAGCGTGATAATGGTTACGATATTTCAGATTATATGGCAGTAGATCCTCTTTTTGGTGATATGGCTGATTTTGAGGAAATGGTGCGTGTCGGTAAGGAGCACAAGATTGACTTTATGCTGGATATGGTGCTCAATCATTGCTCGACAGAGCATGACTGGTTTCAGAAAGCCCTAGCTGGCGACCAGTACTACCAAGACTTTTTCTTCATCCAAGACCGACCGACAGACTGGCAGTCTAAGTTTGGTGGTTCTGCCTGGGCGCCTTTCGGGGATACTGGGAAATACTACCTTCACCTCTTTGATGAGACTCAGGCTGACCTTAATTGGCGCAATCCCAATGTTCGTAAAGAGCTTTTCAAGGTTGTTAATTTTTGGCGCGACAAGGGTGTTAAAGGTTTCCGATTTGATGTAATCAATTTGATTGGTAAGGCTGAGGTTTTAGTGGATTGTCCTGAAAATGAAGGAAAGCCAGCTTATACAGACAAGCCCATTGTTCATGACTATTTGCGCATGATGAACCAAGCCACTTTTGGAACCGATGATAGTTTTATGACAGTTGGGGAAATGTCCTCTACAACTATGGAGAACTGTGTCCTCTATTCGTCGCCTGACCGTCAGGAATTATCCATGACCTTTAATTTTCATCATCTCAAGGTGGACTATAAGGACAGGCAAAAGTGGACTTTAGCTCCCTTTGATTTCCAAGAGTTGAAAAGTCTTTATCATAGCTGGGGCAAGGAGATGAGTGATAAAAATGGCTGGAGCGCCCTCTTCTGGAACAATCACGATCAACCACGAGCATTGAATCGTTTTGTGGATATTCAACATTTCCGTAAGGAAGGGGCAACCATGCTAGCAGCCAGCATTCATTTGTCACGTGGGACACCTTATATCTACATGGGTGAGGAAATTGGCATGATTGACCCAGACTATGATTCCATGGCTGATTATGTGGATGTTGAATCGCTCAATGCTTATCAGATGCTCTTAAAAGAAGGGAAAAGCCAGCAAGAAGCTTTCCAGATTATTCAGGCTAAGTCGCGTGATAATTCACGCATCCCTATGCAGTGGGATGCTTCAGAAAATGCAGGATTTTCAACAGGTACTCCTTGGTTGAAAGTTGCTAAATCCTATAAAGATATCAACGTTGAAAATGAAATCCAAGATCCAATTTTCACCTTCTATCAAGACTTGATTCGACTGCGTAAGGAAATGCCAATCATTTCAGAAGGAAGTTACAAACCAGCCTTTGAAGACAGCCAGCAAGTCTATGCTTTTGAACGCCAGTTTGAGGATCAAAAGTTATTAGTGCTCAATAACTTTTATGCCACAGAAGTGGAAATCGACTTACCAGTAGCCTATCAAAATGGACAGATTTTGCTTTCTAACTATGAAGCTACAGAAGTGTCTGAAAAAATTCTACTCAAGCCCTATCAAACACTGGCTATTTATGTAAATTAAACTTAGCAAGGAGCCCTCTTTTGCAGAAAAGCAGGGTTCTTTTTGCTATCTATTCCATCTCTGAAAGCGTAAAACAAACTGGTCAGGGTGGCTAGTTTATGGTATAATGAAAGGGACTCAAAAAGAAACAGGAGAAAAATGATGGATTTACTATTAGCAATTGTATTGATTGTGCTAGCTTTTCTAGGAGGAGCTCTTGGAGGAATGTACTTGGTTCGTAAGCAAATTGAAAAAGAATTCGCTGACAACCCACGTTTGAATGCTGAAGCAGTTCGTACTCTTTTGAGTGCAAATGGTCAAAAACCAAGCGAAGCTAAGGTGCAACAAGTTTACCACCAAATCATCCGCCAACAAAAAGCAGCCCTTGCTAACAATAAAAAGAAAAAATAAATAAGGAAAAGTCTGGGATGAAAGTTCCAGACTTCTCACTATGTTGGCTATGGTTTAGGGATGAGACTTTTTCCTTGCATTCTATTGATATTTGATTATGATTAAGAGAGATAGTTGTTGATGAGGCTGTCCTTCCGTTCTTAAAGACGAGTAATCATAATGAACTATCAATCAGAAAAAAGACTAGAAAGAAGACTGTATGGATAATCGACCAATTGGTTTTTTGGATTCGGGTGTCGGGGGCTTGACCGTTGTGCGTGAGCTCATGCGCCAGCTTCCCCATGAAGAAATCGTCTATATTGGAGATTCGGCGCGGGCGCCCTATGGCCCTCGTCCTGCTGAGCAAATTCGTGAATATACTTGGCAGTTGGTCAACTTTCTTTTGACCAAGGATGTCAAAATGATTGTCATTGCTTGTAATACTGCGACTGCGGTCGTCTGGGAAGAAATCAAGGCTCAACTAGACATTCCTGTCTTGGGTGTGATTTTGCCAGGAGCTTCGGCAGCTATCAAGTCTAGCCAAGGTGGAAAAATCGGGGTCATTGGAACGCCCATGACGGTACACTCAGACATTTACCGTCAGAAAATCCATGATCTGGATCCGGACTTACAGGTGGAGAGTTTGGCCTGTCCCAAGTTTGCTCCTTTGGTGGAGTCAGGTGCCCTGTCAACCAGTGTCACTAAGAAAGTGGTCTATGAAACCCTGCGTCCCTTAGTTGGAAAGGTGGATAGCTTGATTTTAGGCTGTACCCATTATCCACTTCTCAGACCTATTATTCAAAATGTCATGGGGCCAAAGGTTCAGCTCATTGATAGTGGGGCAGAGTGCGTACGGGATATCTCAGTCTTACTCAATTATTTTGAAATCAATCGTGGTCGCGATGCTGGACCACTCCAACACCGTTTTTACACAACAGCTAGCAGCCAAAGTTTTGCCCAAATAGGTGAAGAATGGCTGGAAAAAGAAATTCATGTGGAGCATGTAGAATTATGACAAATAAAATTTATGAATACAAGGATGACCAGGACTGGTATGTCGGGTCCTATAGTATTTTTGGTGGCGTCCGAACTTTGAATGGTGATGACTTGGATTTTCCTCTATTGGAGTTTGCCCAAAGATTTCGAGATGAGGAACAAGGTTTTCCTGTTTCTGTGATTGTTTTACGCTATGGTTCTCTCTACCGTTTATTGTCTTTTGTGGTGGATATCCTCAACCAAGAAGCAGGACGTAGCTTGGAAGTTATCCAACGTCAGGGAGCTTTGCTTTTGGTTGAAAATGGGCAACTCTTGTATGTGGAATTGCCCAAAGAAGGGGTCAATGTTCATGATTTCTTTGAGACAAATAAGGTTAGAGAAACCTTGTTGATTGCGACTCGTAACGAGGGCAAGACCAAGGAATTTCGAGCTATCTTTGACAAGTTAGGATACGATGTGGAAAATCTTAATGACTATCCTGACTTACCTGAAGTAGCAGAAACAGGTATGACCTTCGAAGAAAACGCCCGCCTCAAGGCAGAAACCATTTCTCAATTAACGGGCAAGATGGTTTTGGCAGATGATTCTGGACTTAAAGTCGATGTCCTTGGTGGCTTGCCAGGCGTCTGGTCAGCTCGTTTCGCAGGTGTGGGAGCAACTGACCGTGAAAATAATGCTAAACTCTTGCACGAATTGGCCATGGTCTTTGAACTCAAGGACCGCTCGGCTCAATTCCACACAACTCTAGTCGTAGCCAGTCCAAACAAGGAAAGCTTGGTTGTCGAAGCTGACTGGCCAGGCTACATTAACTTTGAACCCAAGGGTGAAAATGGCTTTGGCTATGATCCTCTCTTCCTAGTGGGAGAGACAGGCAAGTCCTCAGCTGAATTAACCCTTGAAGAAAAAAATAGTCAATCTCATCGTGCCTTAGCCGTTAAGAAACTTTTGGAGGTATTTCCATCATGGCAAAGCAAACCATCATTGTAATGAGCGATTCTCATGGCGATAGCTTGATTGTGGAAGAAATCCGTGATCGCTATGTAGGCAAAGTTGATGCCGTTTTTCATAACGGCGATTCTGAACTGCGTCCTGATTCTCCCCTTTGGGAAGGCATCCGTGTTGTTAAAGGGAATATGGACTTCTATGCAGGTTACCCAGAACGTTTGGTGACTGAGCTTGGTTCGACCAAGATTATCCAAACCCATGGACACCTGTTTGACATCAATTTCAACTTTCAAAAGTTGGACTACTGGGCTCAGGAAGAAGAAGCCGATATCTGCCTCTATGGTCACTTGCATGTGCCAAATGCTTGGATGGAAGGAAAGACTCTTTTTCTAAATCCAGGCTCTATCAGTCAACCACGTGGGACCATCAGAGAATGTCTCTATGCTCGTGTGGAGATTGATGATAGTTATTTCAAAGTGGACTTTTTGACACGAGACCATGAGGTGTATCCGGGCTTGTCCAAGGAGTTTAGCCGATGATTGCCAAGGAGTTTGAGACTTTCTTGCTAGGGCAAGAGGAAACTTTTTTGACCCCTGCTGAAAATCTAGCTGTGTTGATTGATACCCATAATGCGGATCATGCGACCCTCTTGCTCAGTCAGATGACCTATACCCGTGTTCCTGTTGTGACAGATGAAAAGCAGTTTGTTGGGACTATTGGGCTCAGAGATATTATGGCTTATCAGATGGAACATGACTTGAGCTCAGAAATCATGGCGGATACGGACATTGTCCACATGACCAAAACAGACGTAGCGGTCGTTTCGCCTGATTTTACCATTACGGAGGTCTTGCACAAGCTGGTAGATGAGTCTTTCTTGCCAGTTGTGGACGCAGAAGGTATTTTCCAAGGGATTATCACGCGCAAGTCTATCCTCAAGGCTGTCAATGCTCTCTTGCATGATTTTAGTAAGGACTATGAGATTCGATGCAAATGAGAGATAGGATTTCAGCCTTTTTAGAGGAAAAGCAGGGCTTGTCTGCCAATTCCAAGCAGTCCTATAAGTATGATCTGGAGCAATTTTTAGACATGGTGGGCGAGCGGATTTCTGAGACCAGTCTCAAGATTTACCAAGCCCAGCTAGCCAATTTAAAAATCAGTGCCCAGAAGCGGAAGATTTCGGCCTGTAATCAATTTCTCTACTTCCTCTATCAAAAAGGAGAAGTGGATAGCTTTTACCGTTTGGAATTAGCCAAGCAAGCTGAAAAGAAGACCGAAAAACCAGAACTCTTAGACCTAGACTCTTTTTGGCAGGAAAGCGACTTTCCAGAGGGGCGCTTGCTGGCTCTACTTATCTTGGAAATGGGGCTCTTGCCGAGTGAGATTTTAGCCCTCAAGGTTGCGGATATCAATCTGGATTTTCAAGTGTTACGAATCAAGAAGGCTTCCCAACAGAGGATTGTCACCATTCCTACAACCTTGCTTTCAGAGTTGGAACCCTTGATGGGGCAGACCTATCTGTTTGAAAGGGCAGGAAAAGCTTATTCTCGTCAGTGGGCCTTCCGTCAGTTGGAGTCCTTTGTCAAGGAGAAAGGTTTTCCAGCACTATCAGCCCAAGCCTTACGTGAACAGTTCATTCTACGACAAATAGAAAACAAGGTCGATTTGTACGAAATTGCAAAAAAATTAGGATTAAAAACAGTCCTGACCTTAGAAAAATATAGATAATGGATATTAAATTAAAAGATTTTGAAGGGCCTCTGGACTTGCTTTTGCACCTGGTTTCCAAGTACCAGATGGATATCTACGATGTGCCCATTACGGAAGTCATCGAACAGTACCTAGCCTATGTCTCAACCCTGCAGGCCATGCGTCTGGAAGTGACGGGCGAGTACATGGTCATGGCCAGTCAGCTGATGCTGATTAAGAGTCGCAAGCTTCTTCCAAAGGTAGCAGAAGTGACCGACTTGGAGGATGACCTGGAGCAGGACCTTCTTTCTCAAATCGAAGAATACCGCAAGTTCAAGCTCTTGGGGGAACACTTGGAGGCTAAGCACCAAGAGCGAGCCCAGTACTATTCCAAAGCGCCAACAGAGTTGATTTACGAAGACGCGGAGCTTGTGCATGACAAGACGACCATTGACCTCTTTTTGGCTTTTTCAAATATCCTAGCCAAGAAAAAAGAGGAGTTTGCACAGAATCACACGACTATCTTGCGAGATGAGTATAAGATTGAGGATATGATGGTCATTGTAAAAGAGTCCTTGACTGGACGAGATCAGTTGCGCTTGCAGGATTTATTCAAGGAAGCCCAGAATGTCCAAGAGGTCATTACCCTCTTTTTGGCAACCCTAGAGTTAATCAAAACCCAGGAGCTGGTCCTAGTGCAAGAGGAGAGTTTCGGAGATATCTATCTCATGGAAAAGAAGGAAGAAAGTCAAGTAGCACAAAGCTAGACTTGATAGAGAGGAAAGATGAGTACTTTAGCAAAAATAGAAGCGCTCTTGTTTGTAGCGGGTGAAGATGGGATTAGGGTCCGCCAGTTAGCTGAACTCCTCTCTCTGCCACCGACAGGCATCCAGCAGAGTTTAGAAAAATTAGTCCAGAAGTATGAAAAGGCCCCAGATTCCAGTTTGGCTCTGATTGAGACAGGGGGTGCTTATAGATTGGTGACCAAGCCTCAGTTTTCAGAGATTTTGAAGGAATACTCTAAGGCACCTATCAACCAGAGTTTATCTCGGGCTGCCCTTGAAACCTTGTCCATCATTGCCTATAAACAGCCTATTACGCGGATCGAAATTGATGCCATCCGTGGGGTCAACTCGAGTGGGGCCTTGGCAAAGTTGCAGGCCTTTGACTTGATTAAAGAAGACGGGAAAAAAGAAGTGTTGGGGCGCCCCAATCTCTATGTGACTACGGATTATTTCCTAGATTACATGGGAATTAACCATTTGGAAGAATTACCAGTGATTGATGAGCTTGAGATTCAAGCCCAAGAAAGCCAATTATTTGGTGAAAGGATAGAAGAAGATGAGAATCAATAAGTATATTGCCCACGCAGGTGTGGCCAGTAGGAGAAAAGCAGAAGAGTTGATCAAGCAAGGCTTGGTGACGGTCAATGGCCAAGTGGTACGTGAACTAGCAACCACTATCAAGTCAGGAGACAAGGTCGAAGTTGAAGGTCAGCCTATCTACAATGAAGAAAAGGTCTACTATCTGCTTAACAAACCACGAGGTGTGATTTCCAGCGTGACAGACGACAAGGGCCGCAAGACGGTTGTCGACCTCTTGCCCAACGTGAAGGAGCGCATCTACCCTGTAGGTCGTTTAGACTGGGATACATCAGGTGTTTTGATTTTGACCAATGATGGGGACTTTACAGATGAAATGATTCACCCCCGTAATGAGATTGACAAGGTCTATGTTGCGCGTGTTAAAGGTGTGGCCAATAAGGATAATCTCCGCCCCTTGACCCGTGGACTTGAGATTGATGGCAAGAAAACCAAGCCTGCTGTCTATGAGATTCTCAAAGTGGATCCAGTTAAAAATCGCTCTGTGGTACAGTTGACTATCCATGAAGGGCGTAACCATCAGGTTAAAAAGATGTTTGAAGCTGTCGGTCTTCAAGTAGATAAACTGTCTCGTACACGTTTTGGACATCTAGACTTGACAGGTCTTCGTCCAGGTGAAGCCCGTCGCCTTAACAAAAAAGAAATCAGCCAACTACACACTATGGCTGTAACCAAGAAATAATGAAACGAATTTTAATAGCGCCTGTGCGCTTTTACCAACGTTTTATCTCACCAGCCTTTCCGCCTTCATGTCGCTTTGAGCCTACTTGTTCCAACTATATGATTAAGGCTATTGAAAAACATGGCTTCAAGGGTGTTTTGATGGGCTTGGCTCGGATTTTACGTTGCCATCCCTGGTCGAAAACAGGTAAGGACCCCGTCCCAGACCACTTTTCACTCAAACGGAATCAAGAAGAAAAATGAGGCTAGGTAAAAATATTTTAGTGAAATGATAAAAACGCATCCTATCAGGTTTGAGTGAGCTCGATAGGATGCGTTTTATCATGTAAAGATATTAGTTGAGTTTGAAGCGGCTTATTTCAAAGCTTTTTGAGCGTCTTCAATCATGAGTTTAGTTGATTCAAGCCCGCCACCGCTTAGATACCAGAGGTCTGGTGTTAGTTGGATAATCTTACCATTTTTAGCGGCAGGTGTTTCAGCGATAAGGGCATTTTCTAGGACGCCATCGTTGCTTGAGTTGTCACCACCGATGGCAAGGGTACGGTTGATAACAAAGAGGATATCAGGATTGATTTCTTTGACACTTTCAAAGCTGACTTCTTGTCCGTGGCGAGAATCTTCAAATTGAGTATCAGTTGGCTTGAATTTCAAGGTTTGGTACAAGAAAGAAAAACGAGATTGGGCACCAAAGGCAGCCATTTTTCCTTCATTGAGGAGGATGGCAAGGGCTTTTTTGTCAGAACTTTCATTTTTAGTTGCGACTTCTTGGATGCTTTTGTCTAGCTTGGCCAATTCTTCCTTGGCTTTCTGTGTACCAGTTTCACCAAAGGCGCTTGCTAGGGATTCGATATTAGTCTTGGTAGAAGTCCAGTAGTCATCTTTGCCTGCTTGGAAGAGAACAGTCGGAGCGATTTCCTTGAATTTATCTACGAATTTTTGTGTACGTAGGGAAGCAATAATCAAATCAGGCTCAAGGGCAGCGATGGCTTCTAAATCAGGTTCTTTCATAGAACCAACATTTTTAACTTTTCCAGCTAGGTCTTTGAGATAGGTTGGTACTGTTTTTGTAGGCATTCCAACGATATTTTTTTCAAATCCTAGAGCACGAATAGTATCCGCAGCACCAAGGTCAAAGGTAACAATTTTTTCAGGAACTTTTGAAAGTTTGACTTCGTCTAGTGAACTTTTAATGATTATCTCTGTTGGAGCAGAGTTGCTTGTTTCCGACTGACTAGTGCTTGAGTTTGTATTTGTACTGCATGCACCAAGTAGAAGCAAAAAGCTGGCCACTAGGGCAGTGAGGTAAAGTTTAAGGGATGTTTTCATGATTTCTCCTTTTTAAAATGTGATAACGATTTAGGGAGTCTCTTTGTCTTATTGACTAAGAGACTGAAGGTTCTCTAACTTGAACTTCTATGTTACTAGCTATAGATACAGATCTTTTTGCCATTGATATCAGCTAGCGTGATGGGAATTTCATAAAGTTGACTGAGCAGGTCAGCCTGCATGATTTGATCTGTTCTTCCCTTGCTAAAGACTTGACCGTCTTTGAAGGCGACAATTTCATCTGCATACTGACTAGCCATGTTGATATCGTGGAGGACGATGATAATGGTCTTTCCGAGTTCCTCCACCAGTCTCCGAAGGATCTGCATCATGCTGACGCTTTGTTTGATATCGAGATTATTTAGAGGTTCGTCCAGCAAGATAAAGTCTGTATCCTGGGCCAGTACCATAGCGATAAAGACGCGCTGGAGTTGTCCCCCAGACAGGCTATCGATGTAGCGGTCTTTTAAGTCTGTCAGTTCCAGATAGTCCAGAGTTTCTCGGATTTTTTCCCAGTCTTCTGATCTAAGTCGACCTCGGCTGTAGGGAAAACGTCCAAAACTGACCAGTTCTTCAACAGTCAATTTGGCTTGGTAATTGATTTTCTGTTTTAGGATGGTTAGTTCTTGGGCCAGTTCTTGCGAATTCCAACTTTCGATTTCACGTCCTTTGATACTAAGAATTCCTTGATCTTTCTTGGTCAGTCTGCTCATGATGGAGAGGAGAGTCGATTTTCCAGCACCATTTGGACCAATGAAGGCTGTCAGTTTCTGAGGACTGACTTCAAGCGAAATACCTTGCAAAATATCCTGTTTTTGAATGGATTTGTCAATGTTTTCCAGTTTCACCGACGCGCCCTCCTGTATAGTAAGATAAAGAATAAGAGGCCACCTACGCTCTCGATGATCATGCTGATGCGAATTTCCAGTGCAAAGACTCGTTCAATCAGGGCTTGTCCCAAGGTCAAACTAATAAATCCAATCAGAATAGCCACGATAAAGAGCAACTTGTGCCGATAGTCTTTGACGATTAGGTAGGTGAGGTTGGCCAGCATAAAACCGAAGAAGGCCATAGGTCCTACCAAGGCAGTGGCAGTTGAGGTCAAAAGCACGATACCCCAGAGGAGTTCCTTCTGTTCTTTTTCAACATCGAGTCCCAATATCTGAGCCGTTTCTCTTTGCAGGTGCAAGACATCCAGAATAACTGCTTTTCGAAAGAAAAAGATGGTCAACGCAAGGATAATCAGAGAACCGATGGCTAAGATGGAAGTGTTGAGATGTTGAAAGGAGGCAAAAAGACTGTTTTGCAGTTTATCGTATTCATTTGGATCCATCAGAACCTGAAGAAAGGTACTAATATTTCGAAAGAGACTTCCGAGGGCTAGACAAATCAGCAGGATGAAGACCAAATCTTGTTTCATCAGCGTCTTCAAGTACCCTTGCAAGGCAAGAAAGAAGAGGGATTGAAGCAGAAGCAAGACTAGAAATTCTAAGATAGGAGACTTTTCAAGCTGTAGAAATTTGCTTTCAAAAACCAGTAGTAGAGTTTGCAGTAGGATGTAGAAGGATTCGATTCCTAAAATACTTGGCGTTAGGAAGCGATTTTCCGTCAGGGTTTGAAAACTAATGGTCGAAATCCCAGTCGCGATGGCTACCAAGAGATAAACGATAATCTTTTGGGAACGTAACTTCCAAGCAAAGGCTGACAAGTGAGTAATGGGCCAAAAGTAGAGGAGACAAGCTCCGATGGCAAGAATAATGAGAATCCAGAAGAGCTTAGTATGTTTGCTTTTAGACTGCATCTTTTCGTCCCCCTCTCCAGAGAAGTAGGATAAAGACGAGGCTACCAATGATTCCTAGTAGAAGACTGACAGACAGTTCATAGGGCCGAATCAGAACTCGGGATAGGATGTCGCAGGCCAGAACTAGATTGGCACCAACCAGTGCGACGATGAGTTTGGTCTGACTTAGATTATCTCCATAGCGCTTGCGAACAAGATTGGGAACGATGACTCCGAGAAAGGGTAAGCCACCCACGGTAATCATGGTGACACTTGTCGTTAGCGCCACCAGAAAGAGGGCTAGTTTTTCAAGTAGGGAATAGGAAATCCCCAAACTTTCACTGGTTTCTTTCCCTAGATTCATGATGGTAAAGGTTTGGGACAATTTCCAAACGGCTATCAGGATAATGAGCCCTAAGAAGAGCCACTCATACTGATGGGTCTGAATCATGGAGAAGGAGCCTTGAGTCCAAGCGGTCATACTCTGAACCAGATTGAAACGATAGGCGATAACTTCTGTGACAGAACCGATAATCCCGCTATAGATGATCCCAATTAGAGGCAACATCCATCTTTCCTTTACAGTAAAAATGGTCATAAAGGCTAGGAAGAAGAGGGTAAATACGATGGATGAAACAAAAGCAAAGAGCATCTTTTGGGTCAGATTAGCCGACGGAAAGACAAAGAGGCTCAATACCATTCCTAGTTTGGCGGCTTCAGTGGTTCCAACTGTACTCGGAGCAGCAAACTGATTTTGAGTGATGGTCTGCATGAGGAGTCCTGCCATGCTCATACTAGAGGCAGTCAGGAGAATGCTAATGGTCCTTGGGAGACGGGACTCTTGAAATAGAAGCCAGGTCTGCTGGTCGAAATCAAAGAGCTTTCCCCATGAAAAATCACTGGTCCCAATGCTAATAGAGAGAAAGACTAGGAGTAGAAGTAAGCCAATTAAATAATGAGAAAGTTTCATACCCCGTCCTTTCATGTAGATTTGGTATCGAAAGATACCTGAGAATATTACTGTAACACGATTTTTCTAATCTGTCAATAAATTTTCTGATAATTTAATGAATAAAACAAGGAGAGAGCAACAAGACTTTCTCCTTTGTTATCCTATTCCAAAATGTTTTTACCTTCTTTAACACGCCAATGATAATCCGATAAAATAATATCTTTAAGAGAGTAGCTAGCCTGCCAATCAAGATATTTTTTAGCTTTTGAGGCGTCTGCTAGGACACTGGCTGGGTCACCAGCACGTCGAGCAACAATTTCGTGTGGTATTTTTTGATTCAGTAATTCTTCAGCAGTTTTAAAGATTTCTTTGACGGTATAGCCTTTTTCAGTTCCTAAGTTAAAGATTTGAGAAGAACTGTCTTCTTGAAAGAGGTAATTTATCCCTTTAACATGAGCCTGTGCAAGGTCCAAGACATGAATGTAATCTCGAATACATGAACCATCACGTGTATCGTAGTCATCTCCAAATATTTTGAGGCTATCATTTTGTCCCAATGCAGTTTTGTTGATATTGGGAATAATATGAGTTGGATTTTTCACGCGCAGACCGTTTGAAGCATCCATTTCAGCCCCAGCAACATTAAAGTAACGGAAAATAACATATTTCCAATCGTAGCGATTAGCCATCCAGTAAATCATTCGTTCGCCCATCAATTTTGTCTCTGCATAAGGGTTGACGGGGTCAAGCAGGGTATCTTCAGTAGCTGGCTTGTCAATACAGTTATTACCATAGAGGGAAGCAGTCGAAGAGAACATGATTTTTTGAATGCCAACTTCAGATAAGACTTTGAGAACTTGGTTCATACCAGCAACATTGGCAGTGAAGTATTTACTTGGATTTTCAATACTTTCGCTCACAACAATCTCACCTGCACAATGAAGAACAGCGTCAATCTTGTTTTCTTCCAAGTAAGTTTTTAAGGCACTAGCATCATAAACATCCAGTTGTTTAAAGCTAGCACGACTATCTACAGCTGAACGATTTCCTGTAGAGAGATTATCTAGGACATGCACCTGGTAGCCAGCATTTAAAAGAGCTTTAACGGTATGGGAGCCAATGTAGCCAGCTCCACCTGTAACAAGAATTGTTTTGGTCATGATTTTTTCCTTTTCCTATTTTTGTCCTATTTTAAAGAAAGAAGAAGGGGAAGTCAACTATTTTCTGTAAATCCTATGAAAAATCTGAACAATTTTGGTACAGGATTGTTTTTTTGTTTGGAAATAAAGGTTCGAGTTAATTTTTGAATGTTTACTTGATTTTGCACCATATGCAAGAGAATACTATCCTTTTCTAAGATAGAGCAGGACTAAGATACTAACTTAGAAATTTACCTTCCCGCTATCCTTCTCCTATAAAAAGTGGTAAAATGGATGAAAGAAAGAAGGAACTGAAATGACAACATTATTTTCAAAAATCAAAGAAGTAACAGAAATCCCTGCAATCTCAGGTCATGAGGCACCTGTCCGTGCTTATCTTCGTGAAAAGTTGATACCGCATGTGGACGAAGTGGTGACAGATGGCTTGGGTGGTATTTTTGGTATCAAACATTCAGAAGCTGCAGATGCACCGCGCGTCTTGGTCGCTTCTCACATGGATGAAGTTGGATTTATGGTCAGCGAAATCAAGCCAGATGGTACCTTCCGTGTGGTAGAAATCGGTGGTTGGAACCCGATGGTAGTCAGCAGCCAACGTTTCAAACTCTTGACTCGTGATGGTCGTGAAATCCCTGTGATTTCAGGCTCTGTCCCTCCACATTTGACACGTGGAACAGGTGGACCAACCATGCCAGCTATTTCAGATATTATTTTTGATGGTGGTTTTGCGGACAAGGTTGAGGCAGAAAGCTTTGGTATCCGTCCTGGTGATACCATCGTACCAGATAGTTCTGCAATCTTGACAGCAAATGAAAAAAATATCATTTCAAAAGCTTGGGACAACCGCTATGGTGTGCTCATGGTGAGCGAGTTGGCGGAAGCTCTGTCAGGTCAAAAACTCGGAAATGAACTCTATCTTGGCTCTAACGTCCAAGAAGAAGTTGGTCTGCGTGGCGCTCATACCTCTACAACCAAGTTTGACCCAGAAGTCTTCCTAGCAGTTGATTGCTCACCTGCTGGTGATGTTTATGGCGGTCAAGGTAAGATTGGAGATGGAACCTTGATTCGTTTCTACGATCCAGGTCACTTGCTTCTCCCAGGGATGAAGGATTTCCTTTTGACAACGGCTGAGGAAGCTGGTATCAAGTACCAATACTACTGTGGTAAAGGCGGAACAGACGCTGGCGCAGCTCATCTGAAAAATGGTGGTGTCCCATCTACAACAATCGGTGTTTGCGCTCGTTATATCCATTCTCATCAAACTCTCTACGCTATGGATGACTTTCTAGAAGCGCAAGCTTTCTTACAAGCCTTGGTGAAGAAATTGGATCGTTCAACGGTTGATTTGATTAAAAATTATTAAACCATAAGGGAGGTGGTAGGGATGGTAGAACCAAACCTAGAAAGCCTTATAAAAGATCTTTACAATCATGCTCGACATGATTTGAGTGAAGATTTAGTTGCTGCTCTCCTAGAGACTGCTAAAAAACTGCCTACTACAAATGAGCAATTGCTGGCAGTTCGTCTCTCAGGCCTGGTCAATCATGAATTGCTCCTAAATCCCAAACATCCGGCACCTGAGTTGCTCAACTTGGCTCGCTTTATCAAAAGAGAAGAAGCCAAGTACCGAGGAACCGCAGCTTCTGCGATTATGTATGGGGAGCTCTTTAAAATGCTTTGATTCCATTGGTGAATCAAAGCATTTTTTATATGGTAGAAAAGCAATTCTTAGTTAGGAAAAGAAAAAAAAGCCATCCCATTCAGGATAGCTTCTTGGTACTTATACTCAATGAAAATCAAAGAGCAAACTAGGAAACTAGCCGCAGGCTGTACTTGAGTACGGCAAGGCGACGTTGACGTGGTTTGAAGAGATTTTCGAAGAGTATTAGATTTGTTCAGCAATGACCTTTTCAGCTAAATTCATAGCGTGATCAGATACACGAGTGTAGTGGGAAATGATGTCGATAAAGTTGACCCCAGCTTGTGTTGAACACTCGCCCTTGTTGAGGCGTTTGATATGGGTCTTTCTGAGAACACGCTCTATATTGTTGATTTCTTTATGGCGTTCAATCAGACTTTGAGCTTTTTCAATATCATTGTTTTCCACACTATCAAGGGCATCCTTGATAAAGCCAGTGGTTTTTTGATAGATATCAGCCAATTCTTGCAAAGCAGCTTCAGAGAACTCAACATTTTTACGTTGAAGGTAGTCAGTCAGATTGATGAGGGCTTCTGCATGGTCCCCAATCCGTTCCAAATCACGGGATGAATCCAGGATGTTGGTCAGCACTTCACTTTCTTTCTGGCTAAGAGCCTCGCTTGAAAGAGTAATCAGGTAACGAGTCAATTTTTCATCAATGGTATTGATGGCTTCTTCTGTCTTGTGGCCTTTTTCAGCAACCTTTTCATTAAGGTCAATGATGTAGTTGTAAGAAAGGTCAAAGGCTTTAGAAGCATAATTTCCTAAGTGTAGGAGTTCTTTTTTCGCGTTTCCGAGAGCGATTGATGGAGCTTGTTTAATCAAATGCTCATCAAGGTAAAGCGGCTCGTACTTGACAACTTCATCTTCACCAGGGATGAGCTTGGTTACAAAGAAAGCCAAAGCTCCGATGAAGGGAAATTGTACAATGGTGTTACTTACGTTAAAGGCACCGTGAGAGAAGGCAATGGTCATCTCAGGTGAGAGATGAAGGAGTGCCTGGAAGTACTCAATCATTGACGTAAATGGGCCTAATAAGATTAAGCAAAGAATAGTTCCTAAAACGTTAAAGGTAACGTGGGTTGCAGCAACGCGTTTCGCAGAGACATTGGCTCCAGCTGCCGCGATGATAACGGTTAGGGTTGTCCCGATATTATCCCCGAATAGAACTGGTAGCGAACCTTTAAGGTCAAGGAAGCCACCTGCATAGAGACCTTGCAAAATCCCGATTGTCGCAGAAGAAGCTTGGATGAGGACGGTAATCACTGCACCGGCAAAAACTCCCAACACAGGATTTTGTCCCAAGGTTACCATATATTCCTTGAATTGTGGTAAATCTTTAAGAGGACTCATACCGGCACTAATGAGGTTGAGGGCGTAGAAGATTCCCCCTACACCAAACAGGATGCGCCCGATATTGTTTGCTGTTCTGTTTTTGGTAAAGAAGAGGAACATGGTTCCAAGGAAAATCAGGGGTAAAGCATACTCACCAAGCTTGAAACCGATGATAAAGGAAGTAACTGTGGTTCCGATGTTGGCTCCCATGATAATTCCGATAGCCTGTCTAAGAGTGAGAAGACTAGCGCTGACCAGTCCAACCGTGATAACTGTAACACCTGTACTTGACTGAATCAGGGCAGTCACGACAATTCCGACTAGAACACCTAAAAAGGGATTGCTAGTGTACTTGTCAATGTAAAAACGAAGGCGATCTCCAGCAGCTTGTTGCAAACCGTCTCCCATGGTCTTGATACTATACAAGAATAGTCCCAGACCACCTAAAAAGTGAAATAAAATTTCCTGCCAATTAATGGACATTTCTTTTTCCTCCGAAAAATAATAACGGAATTTCTCCTATTCTATTTTAAAGGATAAAAGTAAATCTAACAAGTGTTAAGATGAAATTTTAGAAAGAAAATTTGTGAGAAAAAGCAAAAATAATATACTCTAGCATGCCACAAAGATTAAATATCGAAAAATCTTGTGAAATCTTTCCTTATATTTCTAAAGTGTGATATAATAGTTTCGAATAAAATAAATAAAGGGGTTTTTGTAACATGGCAAAACTTACTGTTAAAGACGTTGACTTGAAAGGTAAAAAAGTCCTCGTTCGTGTTGACTTCAACGTACCATTGAAAGATGGTGTAATCACTAACGACAACCGTATCACTGCAGCTCTTCCAACTATTAAGTACATCATCGAACAAGGTGGACGTGCAATTCTTTTCTCTCACCTTGGACGTGTGAAAGAAGAAGCTGATAAAGCTGGTAAATCACTTGCTCCTGTAGCAGCTGACTTGGCAGCAAAACTTGGTCAAGACGTTGTTTTTCCAGGTGTCACTCGTGGTGCTGAATTGGAAGCAGCAATCAACGCTCTTGAAGATGGACAAGTTCTCTTGGTTGAAAACACTCGTTACGAAGATGTTGACGGCAAAAAAGAATCTAAAAACGATCCTGAACTTGGTAAATACTGGGCATCACTTGGAGATGGTATCTTCGTAAACGATGCATTCGGTACAGCTCACCGTGCACACGCATCTAACGTTGGTATCTCAGCAAACGTTGAAAAAGCAGTTGCTGGATTCCTTCTTGAAAACGAAATTGCCTATATCCAAGAAGCAGTTGAAACTCCAGAACGTCCATTCGTAGCGATCCTTGGTGGTTCAAAAGTTTCAGACAAGATCGGTGTTATCGAAAACTTGCTTGAAAAAGCTGATAAAGTCCTTATCGGTGGTGGTATGACTTACACATTCTACAAAGCACAAGGTATCGAAATCGGTAACTCACTTGTAGAAGAAGACAAATTGGATGTTGCGAAAGCTCTTCTTGAAAAAGCAAACGGTAAATTGATCTTGCCAGTTGATTCAAAAGAAGCTAACGCATTTGCTGGTTACACTGAAGTGCGTGACACTGAAGGTGAAGCAGTTTCTGAAGGCTTCCTTGGTCTTGACATCGGTCCAAAATCTATCGCTAAATTTGACGAAGCTTTGACTGGTGCGAAAACAGTTGTATGGAACGGACCTATGGGTGTATTTGAAAACCCAGACTTCCAAGCTGGTACAATTGGTGTGATGGACGCTATCGTGAAACAACCAGGAGTTAAATCAATCATTGGTGGTGGTGACTCAGCTGCCGCAGCGATTAACCTTGGCCGTGCAGATAAGTTCTCATGGATTAGTACGGGCGGAGGCGCATCAATGGAGCTTCTTGAAGGTAAAGTTCTTCCAGGACTTGCAGCCTTGACAGAAAAATAAGATTTTATAAATGAATCAAAGAAGAGAGGGATGAGGGTTCCTCTTTTCTTTTACTTAAAATAAAAACGCTTCCTCTCAACTATTGCTCATAAAATCAGCCAATTTATGATAAAATGGAAATAGAAAGTTGAGATTATGAGTTATTTTAAAAAATATAAATTCGATAAATCCCAGTTCAAACTTGGTATGCGAACCTTTAAAACAGGTATTGCTGTTTTTCTAGTTCTCTTGATTTTTGGTTTTTTTGGCTGGAAAGGTCTTCAAATCGGTGCTTTGACAGCCGTTTTTAGCCTGAGGGAGAGTTTTGATAAGAGTGTTCATTTTGGGACTTCGCGTATTCTAGGAAATAGTATCGGTGGTCTCTATGCTCTGGTCTTCTTCCTATTAAATGGCTTTTTCCATGAAGCTTTTTGGGTAACTTTAGTAGTTGTTCCAATCTGTACCATGTTAACCATTATGACAAATGTAGCCATGAATAACAAAGCAGGTGTTATTGGCGGTGTAGCAGCCATGTTAATCATTACCCTATCGATTCCGAGCGGTGAAACGATTTTGTACGTGTTTGCGCGTGTATCGGAAACTTTTATGGGAGTTTTTGTCGCAATTCTGGTAAATTACGATATTGACCGCATTCATCTCTTTTTAGAAAAAAAAGAAAAATAATGTTACATTTTATAACATTATCAATTGACGTTTGTCTTTTTTTAGACTATAATAGACAGAAAGAAGGAAATTGTAAATGAAGGAAAAAGAATTTCGCCGAAATATGGCTGTTTTTCCTATCGGCAGTGTTATGAAGTTGACCGATCTATCGGCGCGCCAGATTCGTTATTATGAAGATCAAGAGTTGATTAAACCTGATCGAAACGAAGGAAACCGTCGCATGTATTCCTTGAATGACATGGATCGTCTGCTTGAAATCAAAGATTATATCTCTGAAGGTTATAATATCGCTGCCATTAAGAAAAAATATGCTGAGCGTGAAGCGAAATCCAAGAAAGCGGTGAGTCAGACTGAGGTGCGTCGTGCACTTCACAATGAACTCCTCCAACAGGGGCGCTTTGCTTCAGTACGGTCACCTTTTGGTCGCGGTTAGGCAACCGCAAGTAGTCATATATTAAGGAGAAAACTCATGCCAATCACAGCTGCAGATATTCGTCGTGAAGTCAAGGAAAAAAATGTTACCTTTATTCGTCTTATGTTCTCAGATATTTTGGGGACGATGAAGAACGTCGAAATTCCTGCTACAGATGAACAGTTAGATAAAGTCTTGTCAAACAAGGCTATGTTCGATGGATCTTCTATTGAAGGTTTTGTACGTATCAATGAGTCAGATATGTACTTGCATCCTGACTTGGATACATGGACAGTCTTCCCTTGGGGAGATGAAAATGGAAGTGTTGCAGGTTTAATCTGTGATGTCTATACAACAGAAGGTGAGCCATTTGCAGGTGACCCTCGTGGCAATTTGAAACGTGCTCTTCGTCACATGGAAGAAGTGGGATTCAAATCCTTCAATCTTGGGCCAGAGCCAGAATTCTTCCTATTTAAGTTGGATGAAAATGGAGACCCAACACTTGAAGTGAATGACAAGGGTGGCTACTTTGATTTGGCGCCTACTGACCTTGCGGACAATACACGTCGTGAGATTGTGAATGTCTTGACCAAAATGGGATTTGAAGTAGAAGCGAGTCACCACGAGGTTGCGGTTGGACAACATGAGATTGACTTTAAGTACGATGAAGTTCTCCGTGCTTGTGATAAGATTCAAATCTTTAAACTTGTTGTTAAAACCATTGCTCGCAAACATGGTCTTTACGCAACCTTTATGGCCAAACCAAAATTTGGTATTGCTGGATCAGGTATGCACTGTAATATGTCCTTGTTTGATGCGGAAGGAAATAATGCCTTCTTTGATCCAAATGATCCAAAAGGAATGCAGTTGTCAGAAACGGCCTACCATTTCCTTGGCGGTTTGATCAAGCATGCCTACAACTATACTGCTATCATGAACCCAACAGTTAACTCATACAAACGTTTGGTTCCAGGTTATGAAGCGCCTGTTTACATTGCTTGGGCTGGTCGTAACCGTTCGCCACTTGTACGCGTGCCTGCTTCACGTGGTATGGGAACTCGTCTTGAGTTACGTTCAGTGGATCCGATGGCAAACCCATACATCGCTATGGCTGTTCTTTTGGAGGTTGGTTTGCATGGTATTGAAAATAAAATCGAAGCACCAGCTCCTATCGAAGAAAATATCTACATCATGACAGCAGAAGAGCGTAAGGAAGCTGGTATTACAGACCTTCCATCAACTCTTCACAATGCTTTGAAAGCTTTGACAGAAGATGAGGTTGTCAGAGAAGCTCTTGGAGAACATATCTATACTAGTTTCCTTGAAGCCAAACGAATCGAATGGGCAAGCTATGCAACCTTCGTTTCACAATGGGAAATTGATAACTATTTAGATCTTTACTAATATAGAAGAAAGATTGCCTGAGGGCGGTCTTTTTTCTTGCGTTTTATATCGAGGTGTGATATATTTTATATAACGAAGTGCGATATATCGAACTGAATAGGAGTTGAGTGCAAATGGAATTAACGGATAAGATTCGTCGAGTTTATCTTCCGATGACGGAAACGGGCTTTTATATCTTGTTCTGTCTGCAAAAGGAAGGTCATGGTTATAGTATTACGCAAAAGGTCAAGGAGATGACAGATTCGCAAGTCTTGATTAGTCCTGGAACTATGTATGGAACCTTGTCAAAAATGGAAAAGGATGGCTTGATTTCCTTTGTCCGCGAAGAGGAAAAACGGAAAATCTATCAGATTACAGACTTGGGACGAAAAGTCTTAGATATTGAATTGAAGCGTATTGAACGCCTCTACAGAAATAGTCGGGAGGAAGGATGATGGAAAAGAAAATTGTTTATCGAATTTTTACAATTGCGGATTATGAGAGGGAGGCTCTATACTTTAGAGAAATGCATGATGAAGGCTGGAAACTTAAGGAAGTAAGCTACTCTAACCTAGTAGTTGCGGTTAAGTATACTTTTGAAAAGTGCCAACCGGAGCAGGTGTCTTATCAGTTGGATTTTTATCCTATGAAAAAATCAGAGAGAACCTCCTATTTACAACTATTTAAAGACTGTGGCTGGGAGCATATTACAGATTTTAATGGATTTTCCTACTTTAGAAAGCTTCATTCTGGAATTGAATCGGATGCTGAGTTTGAAATTTATAATGACGCTGCTGGGAAATTAGCTATGGTCAAACGGATTTTAACAATGCGGATGCTTCCTATTTTACTTCTCTTTTCAGCTCTACTACCGGTTTTCTCAAAGTTTGTCAGTGGAGGTAATTATTTCAGTTGGGAAATGTTTTTGATTGTCATAATAGATGGTGTTTTATTGATAGTTTTTGCGATTCAGATTTCTTATATTTTTTGGAAGTTGTTTCAAAAGTGGAAAGAATTATCTGATAAATAACACCAGGCATGTTTTCTAATTTGGAGGTCAGATAATGAATAGTAAAGTACAATTTAAGATTTTTACGATTCTTGATTTGGACAAGAAGGAAGAATATTTGCATGAGATGCATTTGAAAGGGTGGAGGTATAGGACTAGTCGTTTTGGTTTTTTCTATTTTGACCAATGTCAACCAGAAGATGTCATCTATTGTATCTATGATTCTAGATTTCTTAAAAAGCATCAGCATGAATTGCAAGATTTTCGAAATAGAGGTTGGGAATTGATAGAAAGAGGTTTTTGTTCAATTCTTCGTAAACCAGCTTCTGATATACTTCCAGAGGATCAAGTCTATATGAGTAAGGATCTCAGATGGGAAGTCATGCGATATAGACTTCGTTCATGTACAGCTACTTTCTTAGGTGGTCTTGTTGTTTGTATGAGTTTATTTAGAGAAGATCTTTCTATGTCTTTCTTCATTATTTTTGTTTTGTATGCTTTCATGATTTCTTATCTAATCTATGGTTATTTCAGACTAAAAAGAAAATACCGAGTAGATAAACAGTAAGGTTCTAGGTCTTTAGACTGATTTTTAGCACTCTTGGTAAAAGAGTGCTAATTTTTTGAGTTTTTGTCTTGACATTCTCTTTTAAGGGTGTATAATAGAATCATAAGTTAGCACTTAAGTGTATCGAGTGCTAATCGATCAGACAGAGAGGAGTGATGAGATGGTTACAGAGCGTCAGCAGGATATTTTAAATCTCATTATTGACATCTTTACCAAAACGCACGAACCTGTCGGATCCAAAGCCTTGCAAGAGTCTATTAACTCTAGCAGCGCAACCATTCGTAATGACATGGCGGCTCTAGAAAAGCAAGGTTTGCTTGAGAAGGCCCATACTTCAAGTGGTCGGATGCCAAGTGTTGCTGGTTTTCAGTACTATGTAAAACATTCACTGGATTTTGACCGACTGGCTGAAAATGAGGTATATGAGATTGTCAAAGCCTTTGATCAGGAATTCTTCAAATTGGAGGATATTTTGCAAGAGGCTGCTAATCTACTGACAGACTTGAGTGGCTGTACGGTAGTAGCACTGGATGTTGAGCCCAGCAGGCAACGTTTGACAGCCTTTGATATCGTTGTTTTGGGGCAACATACAGCCTTGGCAGTATTTACCCTAGATGAGTCTCGAACGGTTACCAGTCAGTTTTTGATTCCAAGGAACTTCTTGCAGGAGGACTTGCTGAAACTGAAGAGCATCATTCAGGAACGTTTTCTCGGTCACACCGTTCTAGATATTCACTACAAGATTCGGACAGAGATTCCTCAGATTATCCAGCGTTATTTCACAACAACGGATAATGTCATGGATCTCTTTGAACACATCTTTAAAGAAATGTTCAACGAAAACATTGTGGTGGCGGGCAAGGTCAATCTCTTGAATTTTGCCAATCTGGCAGCCTATCAGTTCTTTGACCAACCGCAAAAGGTGGCCTTGGAGATTCGTGAGGGTCTGCATGAAGATCAGATGCAAAATGTCCGTGTTGCGGACAGCCAAGAGTCCTGTCTAGCAGACCTAGCGGTGATTAGTAGCAAGTTCCTCATTCCTTATCGGGGAGTTGGAATTCTAGCGATTATCGGCCCCGTTAATTTGGATTATCAGCAACTAATTAACCAAGTTAATGTAGTCAATCGTGTTTTGACCATGAAGTTGACAGATTTTTACCGCTACCTCAGCAGTAATCATTACGAAGTACATTAAGATTGAAATCATTAAAGGAGGAGAAAATGGCCCAAGATATAAAAAATGAAGAAGTAGAAGAAGTTCAAGAAGAGGAAGTTGTGGAAACAGTAGAAGAAACAACTCCTGAGAAGTCTGAGTTGGACTTGGCAAATGAACGTGCAGATGAGTTCGAAAACAAATACCTTCGTGCTCATGCAGAAATGCAAAATATCCAACGCCGTGCCAATGAAGAGCGTCAAAACTTGCAACGTTATCGTAGCCAAGACTTGGCAAAAGCAATTTTACCATCGCTCGACAACCTTGAGCGTGCACTCGCAGTTGAAGGTTTGACAGACGATGTTAAAAAAGGATTGGAGATGGTGCAAGAAAGCTTGATTCACGCTTTGAAAGAAGAGGGAATCGAAGAAATCGCAGCTGATGGCGAATTTGACCATAACTATCATATGGCCATCCAAACTCTCCCAGCAGACGATGAACACCCAGCAGATACCATCGCTCAAGTCTTCCAAAAAGGCTACAAACTCCATGACCGTATTCTGCGCCCAGCAATGGTAGTGGTGTACAATTAAGATACAAAGCCCGTAAAAAGCTCACAGTAAAAATAGGAGATTGACGAAGTGTTCGATGAACACAAGGAAATCTATCTTTTTTACCCAGAGCTTAGGGCGTGTTCAATTAGGCAATTCTGACGGTAGCTAAATGACGGTAGCTAAAGCAACTCGTCAGAAAACGGCAATCGCTATGGCGTTTGCCTAGCCTCCTTACTAACTCGTCGTCGAAATAAAATCGATTTCGACTCCTCGTGTCGCAATTTACATAATAGAAAACTTGTCCGAAACGACAATAAACTATGAAGAAAGTTAAAATATGTTTGGCTTTGCAATAGTGAGCGAAGCGAACCAAAGACGATACTCTTCGCCGTGGCGCTATCTGCGCAAACTTTGAGACCTTAGGCTCAAAGTTTAGTCAAAGAGATTGACGAAGTCAAGCTCTGACGGCGTCGCCACCTAAGAAGAGTATCAAAAAGAAAAATAGAATATAAAATTTAAGGAGAAAAACACATGTCTAAAATTATCGGTATTGACTTAGGTACAACAAACTCAGCAGTAGCAGTTCTTGAAGGAACTGAAAGCAAAATCATCGCAAACCCAGAGGGAAACCGCACAACTCCATCTGTAGTATCATTCAAAAACGGCGAAATCATCGTCGGTGATGCTGCAAAACGCCAAGCAGTAACAAATCCAGATACAGTTATCTCTATCAAATCTAAGATGGGAACTTCTGAAAAAGTTTCTGCTAACGGCAAAGAATACACTCCACAAGAAATCTCAGCTATGATTCTTCAATACTTGAAAGGCTACGCTGAAGATTACCTTGGTGAAAAAGTAACGAAAGCAGTTATTACAGTTCCAGCTTACTTTAACGATGCTCAACGTCAAGCAACTAAAGACGCTGGTAAAATCGCTGGTCTTGAAGTAGAACGTATCGTCAACGAACCAACTGCAGCCGCTCTTGCTTACGGTTTGGACAAGACTGATAAAGAAGAAAAAATCTTGGTATTCGACCTTGGTGGTGGTACATTCGACGTCTCTATCCTTGAATTGGGTGACGGTGTCTTCGACGTATTGTCAACTGCAGGGGACAACAAACTTGGTGGTGATGACTTTGACCAAAAAATCATTGACCACTTGGTGGCAGAATTCAAGAAAGAAAACGGTATTGACTTGTCTACTGACAAGATGGCAATGCAACGTTTGAAAGATGCAGCTGAAAAAGCGAAGAAAGACCTTTCTGGTGTGACTTCAACTCAAATCAGTTTGCCATTTATCACTGCTGGTGAGGCTGGACCTCTTCACTTGGAAATGACTTTGACTCGTGCGAAATTTGACGATTTGACTCGTGACCTTGTAGAACGTACAAAAGTTCCAGTTCGTCAAGCCCTTTCAGATGCAGGTTTGAGCTTGTCAGAAATCGACGAAGTTATCCTTGTTGGTGGTTCAACTCGTATCCCAGCCGTTGTAGAAGCTGTTAAAGCTGAAACTGGTAAAGAACCAAACAAATCAGTAAACCCTGATGAAGTAGTTGCTATGGGTGCGGCTATCCAAGGTGGTGTGATTACTGGTGATGTCAAAGACGTTGTCCTTCTTGACGTAACACCATTGTCACTTGGTATCGAAACAATGGGTGGTGTCTTTACAAAACTCATCGACCGCAACACTACTATTCCAACATCTAAATCACAAGTCTTCTCAACTGCGGCAGACAACCAACCAGCCGTTGATATCCACGTTCTTCAAGGTGAACGTCCAATGGCAGCAGATAACAAGACTCTTGGACGCTTCCAATTGACAGATATCCCAGCTGCACCTCGTGGAATTCCTCAAATTGAAGTAACATTTGACATTGACAAGAACGGTATCGTATCTGTTAAAGCGAAAGATCTTGGAACTCAAAAAGAACAAACTATTGTGATCCAATCGAACTCAGGTTTGACTGACGAAGAAATCGACCGCATGATGAAAGATGCAGAAGCAAACGCTGAAGCAGATAAGAAACGTAAAGAAGAAGTTGACCTTCGTAACGAAGTAGACCAAGCAATCTTTGCGACTGAAAAGACAATCAAGGAAACTGAAGGCAAAGGCTTCGACGCAGAACGTGACGCTGCCCAAGCTGCCCTTGATGACCTTAAGAAAGCGCAAGAAGACAACAACTTGGACGAAATGAAAGCAAAACTTGAAGCATTGAACGAAAAAGCTCAAGGACTTGCTGTGAAACTCTACGAACAAGCCGCAGCCGCTCAACAAGCTCAAGCAGGAGCAGAAGGCGCACAAGCAACAGGAAACGCAGGCGATGACGTCGTAGACGGAGAGTTTACGGAGAAATAAAATAGTCCAGTGGACTATTTTATCCCGAGCTTGAAAATCGGGGAGCGAGGTCGTTAAGAATGACTAATCACTAACGTGATTGTCCTTCTACGGCAATCGCTATGGCGACTGACCTAAACGCCTTACTAGTTCAAAAAAGTATAATCGACTTTGTTTTTGAACGTCGTAATGATAGGAAGAAATCCAGAGGTTGCAACCCAGCCTCTGTTTTTCGATAAAATAGAGGATGTTGCGTATGAAAAAAGTACTTTGTATCATTTATCCTAATTTTTCTCTTTATGAGATAACCACTTTAACGAGTACTTTAGCTCTGTCTTTTGATATCACGATTGATTATGTAACTTCTGAGAATTCGATGGTGGTCTCTGAGGATGGTTTGCCCTGTCAACCGACGAAAACATTGGATCAAATCTGTATAGAAGATTATTCTTGTGTGATTTTGCCAGGAATGGTAAATATAGGTCCTGCTCTACAAGATGAGAAATTGATCTCATTTTTGAGAAGTCTTGATGAGCAAGATATCCTAATTGCAGCCATTTCTTCAGCGCCCCTTTTATTGGCGAAAGCAGGATTATTGAACGATACGAAATTTACAGGTGGGATTTGGCAAAACTTCTTTGACTATTTTGAATTTCTTCCACGTGAGAATTTCAAAGTAAAAGCTGTCCTGCAAGATAAAAATATCATTACTGCTATTGGCTTTGCACATCAAGAATTTGCAAGAAAAGTGATTTTCGGTTTAGGGTTGGCAGAGAATACGGATAACTATTTTAAAGAACAGAACGAGTATGCTGAAGAGGATTTGATATTTACTCTATCAGATGAAGAGTTTGATCAAGTGAAGCAGAGTATAGAAAACAGCCTCTAAAGATTTACATGAAAATTATAGAAAGGAACAAGGGTGTTCGTAACTGAACACGGGTTCCCAAATTTCTTACTCAATATAAAAGAAAGGAATTGAACCCGACCTAAATCGAGGTTTCGTTCCGTAATATTAACAGAAAGGAATAAGGGTGTTCGTAATTGAACTCGAGCGGAAAGCTTGGAAATTAGATAAACCTCCTAAGAAATCAGGATTTCTTGTCGGTTTCCTAAATTTCAGTCGCTTTCTGTTCGCTCTTAGTATCTTGTATGAACAATACTGAATTTTATGATCGTCTGGGGGTGTCAAAAAACGCTTCGGCAGACGAGATCAAAAAGGCTTATCGTAAGCTTTCAAAAAAATACCACCCAGATATCAACAAGGAGCCTGGTGCTGAGGAAAAGTACAAGGAAGTTCAAGAAGCCTATGAGACTTTGAGTGACGACCAAAAACGTGCAGCCTATGACCAATATGGTGCTGCAGGAGCCAACGGTGGCTTTGGTGGTGCTGGTGGTTTCGGCGGTTTCAATGGGGCAGGTGGCTTCGGTGGTTTTGAGGACATCTTCTCAAGTTTCTTCGGCGGAGGCGGTGCTTCACGCAATCCAAATGCTCCTCGTCAGGGGGATGATCTCCAGTATCGTGTGAACTTGACCTTTGAAGAAGCTATTTTTGGAGCTGAAAAAGAAGTTAAATACAACCGTGAAGCAAGCTGTCGTACATGTAATGGCTCTGGTGCTAAGCCAGGAACAAGTCCAGTCACTTGTGGACGCTGTCACGGTGCTGGTGTTATTAACGTCGATACACAGACTCCGCTTGGTATGATGCGTCGCCAAGTAACCTGTGATGTCTGTCATGGTCGCGGAAAAGAAATCAAAGATCCATGTACAACTTGTCACGGAACAGGTCATGAAAAACAAGCTCATAGCGTACATGTAAAAATCCCTGCTGGTGTGGAAACTGGTCAACAAATTCGCCTAGCTGGTCAAGGTGAAGCTGGATTTAACGGTGGACCTTACGGTGACTTGTATGTAGTGGTTTCTGTGGAAGCCAGCGATAAGTTTGAACGTGAAGGAACGACTATCTTCTACAATCTCAACCTTAACTTTGTCCAAGCAGCTCTTGGTGATACAGTAGATATTCCAACTGTTCATGGTGATGTTGAATTGGTTATCCCAGAGGGAACTCAGACTGGTAAGAAATTCCGCCTACGTGGCAAAGGAGCTCCGAGCCTTCGTGGTGGTGCAGTTGGTGACCAATACGTTACCGTTAATGTCGTAACACCGACAGGCTTGAACGACCGCCAAAAAGCAGCCTTGAAAGAATTCGCAGCTGCAGGTGATTTAAAAGTCAATCCAAAGAAAAAGGGCTTCTTTGACCATATTAAAGATGCCTTTGAAGGAGAATAAAAGTAAAAAGAGCCGTTGGGCTCTTTTTGTTTATAGATTTTTTAAGACTTTCCTTAAGTAATGACGGACGGTAGCGACCTTCTTCGAAGTTCCATACCTAAACTTTGAGCCCAGGTCTCAAAGTTTCCGAACACCTGAAACCAAACTATTTCAGGTGTTTTCATTACGGCGGAAAGTCTGGGAAAGTATTTGATTTAGTTATGAAACGGTGAATAATACTCTTAAAAAAACTCTTCAAACCACGTCAGCGTTGCCTTGCCGTAGATATGGTTACTGACTTCGTCAGTCTCATCTACAACCTCAAAGCAGTGCTTTGAGCAACCTACAGCTAGGTTCCTAGTTTGCTCTTTGATTTTTATTGAGTATGAGTTTTCTAAATTATGATGTATAGTTGATGGGATATAACTTGTCTACCTTTTAAAAAAGAGCCGTTGGGCTCTTTTTACTTATCTTCGATTTCCTGTGTTTCTTTGATCACAGCTAGTCTAGTCTGGATATCTTTTTCCAAGACCTTAAACTTGTAAGTGAGGTCTTCTTGGTATTCCTTGATGAGTTCTTTTTGCTGGTCGATGATTTGCAGGCTATTTTGGATAATATCCACATCGTCCTTGATAGCTTGAACGCGGTCAGTAGTGCTCAAGACTTCATCTGTGATGGCTTGGCGATTTTTTGTGATCAGGTAACTTCCGGCTGCAGCTCCTGCAAATAGCAGTAGGTTGGATAATTTCATGGCAACTCCTTAGGCGTTTTTGATAGTTTCAGCGACTTGAGCGAGTTTGTCAAAGTCTGGTTCGTGGGCGATAAAATCAATCTTGAGGTCATCGTCCGCACTGTAGCGAGGCACGAGGTGAACGTGGGTATGAAAGACTGTTTGCCCTGCGATTTCTTCACAGTTGGCAATGATATTCATGCCAGCAGCCTTGGTAGCTTTCATGACTTTTTGAGCTACTTTTGGTACTTGGGCAAAGAGTTGGCTGGCGCTAGTAGCGTCCATTTCCAAAAGATTGCGATAGTGTTCTTTTGGCACGACCAAGGTGTGTCCAGGTGTCACTTGAGAGATATCAAGAAAGGCAAGAACCTGCTCATCTTCATATACTTTTGAAGCAGGAATTTCCCCTGCGATGATTTTACAAAAAATGCAATCTGACATAAAATCTACCTCTACTGTATTGAATTTTGATATAATATAGCTACATTATACCAGATTTGGAGAAAATATGTTAGAAATTAAAAACCTGACAGGTGGCTATGTCCATGTCCCTGTCTTGAAAGATGTGTCTTTTACCGTTGAAAGTGGGCAGTTGGTCGGTTTGATTGGTCTCAATGGTGCTGGTAAATCGACGACTATTAATGAGATTATCGGTCTGTTGACACCTTATAGCGGTTCTATCAATATCAATGGTCTGACCCTGCAAAAAGATGCGACTAGCTACCGCAAGCAAATTGGCTACATTCCTGAGACACCTAGCTTGTATGAGGAATTGACCCTCAGAGAGCATATCGAAACGGTTGCTATGGCTTATGGTATTGAGCAGAAAGTGGCTTTTGATCGAGTAGAACCTTTGTTAAAAATGTTCCGTTTGGACCAGAAATTAGACTGGTTCCCTGTTCATTTTTCGAAAGGGATGAAGCAGAAGGTCATGATTATCTGTGCTTTTGTGGTGGATCCGAGTCTTTTCATCGTGGATGAGCCTTTCCTTGGTCTCGATCCGCTGGCTATTGCAGACTTGATTCAGCTTTTGGAAGTGGAAAAGCAAAAGGGCAAGTCTATTCTCATGAGTACCCACGTGCTGGATTCGGCTGAGAAGATGTGTGATGCCTTTGTTATTCTTCATAAGGGAGAGGTGCGTGCCAAGGGAAATCTCCTGCAACTGCGCGAAGCCTTTAACATGCCTGAGGCTAGTTTGAATGATATTTACTTGGCTCTGACCAAAGAGGAGGAGCTATGAAAGACTTGTTTTTAAGGAGAAAGCAGGCTTTTCGTAAGGAGTGTGTCGGTTATCTGCGCTATGTTCTCAATGACCACTTTGTCTTGTTCCTGCTTGTCTTGCTGGGGTTTTTAGCCTACCAGTACAGTCAACTCTTGCAAGATTTTCCTGAAAATCATTGGCCTATCCTTCTGTTTGTAGGAATTACCTCTGTTTTACTTTTGCTTTGGGGAGGAATTGCCACCTATATGGAGGCTCCAGATAAGCTCTTTCTCTTGGTCGGAGAAGAGGAAATCAAACTCCATCTCAAGCGTCAAACTGTCATTTCCCTAGTCTTTTGGCTCTTTGTCCAGACCCTTTTCTTGCTGTTATTTGCACCTTTATTTTTGGCAATGGATTATGGTTTGCCTGTTTTTCTGATCTATGTGCTTTTATTGGGAGTAGGAAAATATTTCCTCTTTCGTCAAAAGACTAGTAAATTTTTTACGGAAACTGGACTGGACTGGGACTATGTTATTTCTCAAGAAAGCAAGCGTAAGCAAGTCTTGCTTCGTTTCTTTGCCCTCTTTACGCAGGTCAAGGGGATTTCAAACAGCGTCAAGCGTCGTGCCTATCTGGACTTTATCCTAAAGGCTGTTCAGAAGGTGCCTGGGAAGATTTGGCAAAATCTCTATCTGCGTTCTTATCTGCGAAATGGAGACCTCTTTGCCCTCAGCCTTCGTCTGCTCTTGCTTTCCTTGCTGGCGCAGGTCTTTATCGAGCAAGCTTGGATTGCGACAGCAGTGGTGGTTCTCTTTAACTACCTCTTGCTCTTCCAGTTGCTGGCTCTCTATCATGCCTTTGACTACCAGTATTTGACCCAACTCTTTCCACTGGACAAGGGGCAAAAGGAAAAAGGCTTGCAGGCGGTAGTTCGAGGATTGACCAGTTTGGTCTTAGTAGTGGAATTAGTTGTTGGGTTGATTACCTTCCAAGAAAAACTAGCCCTTCTAGCCTTACTAGGAGCTGGTTTGGTTTTACTAGTCTTGTACTTACCTTATCAGGTAAAACGTCAGATGCAGGACTAACATTGCTTATTTGACACTAAAAAAGAAGTTGAGTTCAGTCTGTCTCAACTTCTTTTATTTTCTACAAGATAATGGTTGGTCCGTAGAGACTCAACTTGGTCTTGACTTGGTCAAAGTGGAAGCGGTCATAGGCTCGCCAAGCGGCGCGAGTAGGAGCATCTGGATTGAGGGCGCTGAGTCCCATGAGAAGACTGGAAGTCTGGTAAAATTTTTCCAGTTCAATCAAGACTCGATTATCCACTGTCTCAGCCTTGGCTAGAAAGCCAAGAATAGAGTTTAATTGCTCCTGAAAGCGGACGTCGTCAGCGGTTGCCTGTTTGCATGTTTGATAGGCTTTGTTTAAGTCAGTAATCAAAGTCTGAGCTCTTTTGATAGGGTCTGTATCTGTCATGAGAATTCCTCCTTTAATCTGGCTGCTAGTCTTATTTCTAGCAACTGTGTTTTGATACTGTTAGTCTATCACTTTTATCTCCTTTTTCAGCTTTAAATCTTTAATTGTCATTGAAATGTCTTGAATTGCGCTGAGTGAATTTTATGATAAAATAGTTGTAAGATTATCATGCTTATCTGAGGGGCAAGACACCTTTCAGGAGCTTTCAAAGACTGTTTAGGATTGGGTGCGCTTGTGTAAGAACTTTTCTGTTATTCTTTTCTTATACTCAATGAAAATCAAAGAGCAAACTAGGAAGCTAGCCGCAGGCTGTACTTGAGTACGGCAAGGTGAAGCTGACGTGGTTTGAAGAGATTTTCGAAGAGTATTAGGAGGAGAATCCAATGAAACATATGATTATTCAGACACAGAAAACAGTCTATAAAGTAAACGTCGACGATATCTACTATATCCAAGCACATCCAACTAAAGCCCATACTGTAAAGATTGTTACAGAAGAGGCTAGTTTTAATATGGTTCAAAATTTAAGTAATCTTGAGGACCAATATGGAGAAACCTTGATGAGATGTCATCGAAATTGTTTGGTTAATCTTGATAAATTAAAATCGATTGATTTTCAAGAAAGAATCCTTTTTCTCGGAGAAGAAGGTCAATACGCTGTCAAGTATGCCAGACGTCGCTATAGAGAAATTCGTCAAAAATGGTTGAAAGAAGGAGAGTAGGAAGATGAGAGTATTTGTTTTAGAGGATGATTTTTCCCAGCAGGCTAGGATTGAAACGACAATTGAGAAACTTTTGAAGGAACATCATATCACTCCCAGATCTTTTGAAGTTTTTGGCAAGCCAGATCAACTGCTGGCAGAGGTGCATGAGAAGGGCGCACATCAGCTATTCTTTTTGGATATTGAGATTCGAAATGAGGAGATGAAGGGGCTGGAAGTGGCTAGAAAGATTCGGGATCGAGACCCCTATGCCCTGATTGTCTTTGTGACGACTCACTCAGAGTTTATGCCCCTGTCCTTTCGCTACCAAGTGTCTGCTTTGGACTACATTGATAAGGCCCTTTCGGCAGAGGAGTTTGAATCTCGGATTGAGACAGCCCTCCTCTATGCCAATAGTCAAGACAGTAAGAGTCTGGCGGAAGATTGCTTTTACTTTAAATCAAAATTTGCCCAATTCCAGTATCCTTTTAAAGAGGTCTACTATCTCGAAACATCTCCCAGAGCCCATCGTGTTATTCTCTATACCAAGACAGACAGGCTGGAATTTACAGCGAGTTTAGAGGAGGTTTTTAAGCAGGAACCCCGTCTCTTGCAGTGCCACCGCTCTTTTCTCATCAATCCTGCCAATGTGGTGCATTTGGATAAGAAAGAAAAACTCCTTTTCTTTCCCAATGGTGGAAGCTGTCTGATCGCGCGTTATAAGGTCAGGGAAGTGTCTGAGGCTATCAATAACTTGCATTGAGCTAGGAGAGTTTATGAATATTGCTTGGATATTATTATATACACTTATTACTAATGGGCTAGAAATTGTCATTTTCTTTAAGGTAGATGGAATTGGTCTCACTTTTGAGAGGATTTTTAAGGCCTTTCTTTTTAAGATACTGTTGGCCTTTGTTTTTGTAATGATTAGCCATATAGTAGGAAATACTTACCTATCTTATTTCACGACCCCCTTGTACGGTATAGGCTTGTCTTTCTTACTGTTAAGAGGGAACCCTAAAAAACTCCTTTTCTTTTATGGTCTCTTTCCAATGATATTGGTGAATCTCTTTCATAGAGGAGTCTCCTATTTTGTGCTTCCATTTTTGGGACAAGGGCAAGTACATGATGATTACTCTTTGATTTGGTTGTGTATAATAATTTTAAATTTCTTCATTTCTCTAGCCTTTTTGAAATGGTTGGACTATGATTTTACTAGCTTGAGAAATGAGATTCTAGATAAAGCCTTTCAAAAGTCCCTGACTAAAATTAACTGGATAATAGGGGCTTACTATTTGGTGATACAAACTCTGTCTTACTTTGAATATGAGCAAGGTATTCAATCAAAGACTGTTCGCCATCTCATCCTAGTCTTTTACCTCCTCTTTTTTATGGGGGTTATCAAGAAATTGGATACCTATTTGAAGGACAAACTCCGTGAGAGACTGGACCAAGAGCAGGTCTTGCGCTATAGAGATATGGAGCGCTATAGTCGACACATAGAGGAACTTTACAAGGAAGTACGGAGTTTTCGCCATGACTACACCAACCTCTTGACCAGCTTACGTCTGGGCATTGAAGAGGAGGATATGGAGCAGATAAAAGAGGTCTACGATTCGGTCTTAAAGGATTCCAGTCAGAAATTGCAGGACAATAAATATGACCTTGGGCGATTGGTGAATGTTCGGGACCGTGCCCTTAAAAGTCTCCTCGCGGGGAAATTTCTAAAAGCCAGAGATAAGAACATTGTCTTTAATGTCGAAGTTCCTGAGGAGATTCAGGTCGAGGGGATGAGACTGCTTGATTTTCTAACCATTGTGTCTATCCTTTGTGACAATGCTATTGAAGCCAGTGCAGAGGCTAGTCAATCTCATGTTTCAATTGCCTTTTTAAAAAGTGGAGCACAGGAGACCTTCATCATCGAAAATTCCATCAAAGAAGAAGGCATCGATATTTCTGAGATTTTCTCCTTTGGAGCCAGTTCTAAAGGGGAGGAGAGAGGTGTCGGTCTCTATACCGTTATGAAGATTGTGGAAAGCCATCCTAATACCAGTCTCAATACTACCTGTCAAGATCAAGTTTTTCGTCAGGTGCTTACTATGATACCTACAGAATGATGAAAAAAATAAGACCGAGAGTGCTTGTTTCTCGGTCTTATTCTTTATAGTTGTATTGGATGATGAAGTTCTTTCGTATTCTTATACTTAATTATATTAAGGTCGTATAAGATATCTTCCCACCATCCTCCACCTGTAATCTGGTTGAGTTCAGTAGTTGTTAGTTCTTGAAATGAAGTTAGGTTTTGATTCTTATCCATGTTATGATTCTCCTTTTTGATAAGATAATAAATAGTTATAGAGTGTTATCTGAAAATTAATCAGAATGGGTTAACATTTTATCTTTGAAATAATCAAAATATGTTTTCTTTGCAGTTACACTAGTGACGCGACCTTGTAAGCCATATTGGATGAGTTTACTATCCTCATTAGATAGTTTTGCAAGAGCGGTTAATTTAAAGAGATTTCCTTGCTCTGTTCTGGTAGGAGTTTGATCAATTGTTTGAAGTTGACCGATGATGGTAATGCCGTGATTTCCAATCTTCTCCAGTTTTAATCTTACAGTTTGTCCTTTATCTAGTAGAGGTAGATAGTCAGAAGATACGTAGTAAGTGATTAGTACTTCTTTTGTATCTGTGATGATAGGGAATATTTGAGCAATTTCTGTACCAGTTGGAATTCTATTTTTACCTTCAAATTCGCTGTTCAGATGAACGATACCTTTACTTGGAGCGGTTAAGGTATTGTTTTTTAAGCGCTGCGTTGCTTGATCTAGCTGTACTTTTAATTCTGTTAATTGATTCTCCACGGTTAGTTGTTGCTGTGAGGCTGTTTGTAAAAACTGAGTGCGGAGTACTTCAATTTTGGTTGCTAAACTATTATCATAAGTTGCTACACTTCCGATACCAGCTTGCTGAATTTTGAGGCTTGCGATAGATGATTCAAGACCTGCAATACTTTGATTAATTTGAGATAAAAATGGCTCATCTGCAGTTCCTTGTGTTTGTCCTTGTGAGGCTACAAGATAACGATTCAAAATTGACTGATGTGGATTGTCAGTTGGTAAGCGTGCTCTTTTATTTATGATAGCATCTCTCAGCTCCTGGTATTCTCCAATTTGTTGTTGAACTTTTGAAATTTCTTGTTCAATAGCTGATGAACTGTTATTGGCAAGATTAGCTTGATTTGAAACTTCAGTGTTAGTCTTTGAGATACCTAGCTCAATATCATGAGCTTGTTTAGTAAAATTCATAAAGGTATTATGGTAGCCAAACTCATCCTCACTAGAAAAAAGATCAGTCGCTTTTTCTAAGCTTTGTTTCAAAATTCCAAGTCCTTCTTTTTGCTTCTCAAGTCTTTGTAATTGAGTTTCTAAGGCAGTTTTCTGACTTTCTTCCATTGTTTCAGAGTATTTGATGAGTAAGTCCCCTTTTTCAACTACTTGATTTGCCACTAAATGATTAGCAAGGATAGGATTATCACTGGTTGACTGAATGGATGCAATGACACTTGTAGGGGCGATTTCCCCTTGGGAAGTAACAGTAATTTCTTTTGTAGCAACAAGGGAGAAAATCAAGATGAAAGTAAACAGTAATGAAAGAGGTATAATTAACACTGTCGCATAGTTATGGTAACGTCTCTGATAAAACTCGACGCTTCTAAAAAGATTAGGATTCATGACATTCTCCTTATTTGTTGAATAGATGATGGTAGAAGCCTTGCGCCTGCATTAACTCTTGGTGGCTACCCACTTCAATGATTTTCCCTTGGTCAAGAACAATGACACGGTTAGTTCGTTCGGCTATACTGAGACGATGGGCTACAAAGAGAATGGTTTTATCAGTTAGGGACATAAGATTATCTATAACTTTTTTCTCAGTCAAGACATCAAGGCCGCTAGTAGCTTCATCTAGTATTAAAACAGGAGCTTTAGTTAAAAGAGCACGAGCGAGAGCGATTCGTTGCTTTTGTCCTCCTGATAGACCAGCTCCATCAGAGAGCTGAGTTTGATAGCCCATAGGCATTCTTTCAATGTCTTGACGGATTTCAGCTAATTCACAAGCTCTTAGAATATCTTCTTGGCTAATCATATGATTACCGCCCAAGGTTAAGTTTTCCAAAATAGAGCCATTAAAGATATAGGCTTGTTGTGGTAGGTAATTAATATGACGGCGCAAGACTTTTTTATCAATGTTTTTAATATCCTGATGATTGATGGAAATATGTCCTTTGTAAGGTTCAAAGAAATTGACAATCATTTTGGCTAAAGTTGTTTTACCAGAACCACTGACTCCAACTAGGCTGACCTTATCTCCTTGTTTAATCGTGAGATTAATATCTGTTAAGGTATCTCGTCCAAAACCATACTTATAAGAAAGGTCATCAAATTCAATATCGCCCATCAAAAAATGTGAATGAACAGGGTTTTCTTGAACTTGAAATTCAGATTCGACTAGATAGACTTCGTTCAAACGGTTATTAGCGACCTTCGCAGATTGGAGTTTGGTTTGGAGGTTGATAATATTTTCCATAGGAGTTGTAAAGTAAGAAAGAAGTGTGTTAAAGGTAATCAGTTGACCGATAGAAATTTTACTCGACATGACTAATTGAGCGCCAAACCATAGGATAAGGATATTCAGAACTAATTTTGTTCCCTGCTTTAAACTCGTTTGTAAAATAGAATATTTACTGAGCTTAAAGGATTTTTCCAAATAATCTACAAATTCGCTGTCTATATTTTGATAGCGATTTTCTTCACTCGTGAGCGACTTTATAGTTTCAATCCCGTTGATATCTTCGATAATGGCAGAACTAACCATAGAATTACTTTGCATGACATCATGGTTCATTTTTTCAAAAGGCTTCATAAAAGAAAAGATGATGACCATGTATATAGGAATGGAAATAAGAGAAAGAAGGAAGAGATTAGGGTTTTGTGCCAGTAAGACGCCTCCTACAAGAATCAGAATAGAAACATCCAGAAAAAGAGAAAGAATGGTAGAAGCCAAGGCATCTATAATAGAGTTAGCATCTGTGAACCGTGAAATGATTTCTCCTGTACGACGTGTCGCAAAGAAAGACATAGGAAGTTCAAAAATATGGCGAATATAGGATAAAATTACATCAATACTTAATCTCTGACTCAGAACAGTTAGGAGATAATCTCTGGAGAAGCTCATGACTTGTTGGAGGATATAGGTGATAACCAGACCAACTGAGATGATTCCTAAAGTTGATTTCATCTGATTTGGAATGTATTCATCCAAGATTCCTTGGAGATAATAAGAACCACCTATATTGATAATCGTGACCAATAAGCTTGAGAGAACAATGTAAGCAATGAGAGATTTTTGCTTGAAAATCAGAGGAAGGAAGCTTAGTAGCCCATTCTTTTTATCTTTATGGGGTTGATAGCTGGGTTTGGGAGCTAGAAAAATAGCTACTCCAGTCCATTCAGAGAAAAAGCGTTCTTTTGACATTTTGGTGATTTTTACAGAAGGGTCAGGATCACCAATAATCAGATAGTCTTTCTTTGTTTGATAGACAACATAGTAATGTTGGAGTTTTCCTTCTTTGTTAACGTGAACGATAAATGGATAGGGGACATCACTCATGTCAAATAGCGTTTTATCTGCTTGAACAGGTCTTGTTTCAAAGCCCATTTCATCAGCGGCTTTTACAATGCCAAGGGCAGTCGTTCCTTCTTTATTGGTCTTTGCAAGTTCTCTCAAGTGAGCTAGAGAAAAATCTGAACCATAGAATTTAGCAATCGAGGCTAAGGCAGCAACACCGCAGTCTCTAGCATCTATTTGAGGAACAAATGTACGTTTATAAGAAGTCATTGGCAATTCCTTTCATATAGTAGATAGGTATATTATGCCATAAAAATAAGTTCATATTTTACGAAATCTTGAATAGTCATTGAAACTTCCTGAATGGTAAAAAAGTTGGGTAGAAAATGAAGAAAATATTGCAACAATAAAACGCAATGTAAAGGTTTTTGTGTATTGATATTATGCGTTTTTCCTTATATTCAAGCTTTTTTGCCTAGATTTTTTAAGTATTTCAGGTGATATGAAATGAAAAATTAGGTGTGTGAAATCCGATTATAGGGAAATAAATGAAGCTACAATTAAGAAATGTAGTCAAGATTAAAGAAATTATCCAGTGGATGATTTCTTCACGAGTATGAAAATTTGAGAACGAGTAAAGCATGATATAGCACTAGATAAATTAAGTGTAAAAGAATATGAGGATCCCTTTAGGGATAGTGGTAAGTAATACTAAATCCTCTTTGAGAGGCAAGTGACGAGTCAAGAGTAATAAGGCTTGAACAAAGTGAAAGCCAGCGTCTCTAGGCGCTGGCTGGTAATTTGGGCTTATATAACTTTCTAAATCATATGTATCTTTAATCTCCGTTTAAATATAAAGCAGTGCAATTATATCCCGTTAGGAAGCCAAAGCCTGCTGCAGAAACTAGCGCGACACCCCAGCCAATGGGACCTGTTATTGCTCCTACGCTAGCTATCGTACCTAGCGCACCACTCGCTGATAGCATACAGTCGGATACATTTCCTCCACCGACAACTTCTTCAAGAAAGTTTTCATTAATTTCCATTAACATTATTGTTCCTCCTAATTACCTTCATAATAGAGCGAAGTACATGACCAGCCTGTAGAGAAGCCAGCAGTACCAGCTGCTCCACCTAGCGCAGCTAGTGCTAACCACCCTGTTGGACCTGTAGCAGCAAGTCCAATTACTACTGCTGAAGCGACAATTCCGTTTACACAGTCATTCACATTTCCTCCACCGGAAATTTCTTCTAAATTTATTGAAATTTAATTCTAACATATTTACTCCTTGTTCTTGCGTTTAATTTTAAAAAGTCCTATTATGGATAGAGTTATCATAGTTATTGAAGCTAAGCTGGTAAAGACAAATACTTTTGATTTTAATCCAATAGAAAATACTAATACACCATAAAAAATATTTGATACATAATAAATCTTATTTTTAACGACACTCACCTCTGAACATAGATTTTTGTCGTGTTGCAACTTTGACAAGTTTAGTATAGCATTGTTTTTTAAAATTTTTTATTCAAATCTTGAATTGTCATCGAAACATCTTGAATTGTAAAAAAGAAATGAAAAAGCAAGTAGGAAAAATACACTTGTCCTATAGAAACTACTTCGTATGAAATAAAAGACTTGTTTGATGACTATTGGAAGAAAGATTAGGCGGCCAAAAATTGAATTTTTAAAATTCTAACTTAAACATAGTTTTTTAGTCTTGGTATCTTTAAATCAGCTAAAACAATTCATAACAACACCTGTATATTATGGTTCAATACGATACCGAACAAGTATATAGTATTAAGAGGTCTTAAACGTTATTTCTGTCTGTTCTGATAGATTCTCATGATCGCAATAAGAATACCGGCTGTCCCACTTGCCAAAAATAGGAGGGTAATGATAATGTTGAGAATTTCAGGCGTACTCCCTATTCTGTTGATAAGACGGAGTAGAGATATAACTGTCAACTGAACCAGGAGTATTGATTCTACATTTACCAATGAAGTCAGTTGGTTTTCAACTGCATATAAAAAGGCTGGTAGCAAAACACAGGCTATAGCAATCACAAACAGATTGCCCCCCGTTTCTTCTCCCTTGTTCACCACGGAAATCATGAGAAGATTCGATGCTATAATCAACGTAGAACAGATGATAAAAAAAGATTTCTTATTCATATAGGACACCTCATATACTATGGTATTTTAGTTTGAACCCAAGAAATATTCTTCAAACTACTGTAACACCATCTCGCCGTAAAGCAGTACCGTCTGTGACTAGCTTCCTAGTTTTCTTCAAATACTGATTTTTTATTGAAGACAAGAAAGGTAAGCTCATTAACCATTATAGCAAAAAACAATGATAACATATATTATTTTTCGGTTTATGAATGATATTCGTTACTTTGGTAAGGAGAAAGTTTTTACAATTCAAGATGTTTCGATGACAATTCAAGATTTGGATGAAAAATTTTAAAAAACAATGATATACTAAACTTGTCAAAGTTGCAACAAGACAAAAAATAAAAATAAAAATAAAAATAAAATGGAGGTATTCATCATGATTTTACAATCTTCTGTATCCTTAAAAATTCTTGATGAGGATACACTTTCTGATATAGAAGGCGGAATTGCTTGGTGGGTTGGTCCAGCAGGATTTTTTGCTTATGGGATATTAGCTGGTTATACTGACGAGAAATGTATGATTGATAATGGAAATCACTGGTATTGTGTTAAGCTACCATAGAAGAAGGAGTAAAACAATGAAATATATAAAGGTATTAACAGATTCAAATTTAGAAAGAATACAAGGAGGAGACGATTTGATAAATTTTTATGAATTGGGAGAAAAAATAGGAAGATATTTAGCACACCGTCATCCAAATTCGGTTACTCTTCCAATGTGTTACGAATATGGTCCAGCTTATCCGGCGCCTGTTTTACCATGTAGAAAGTAGGGAAATAGAATGGGAAAAGTTACTATTATAGAATTATCGGAACTAGAATTGATTTATGGTGGTGACAGTCATGGTTCAATATTTCATCCTGACACTTGGGTGAGATATTTTGAATATGCTTTAACTCACCCGGGAAAAGGAGGGAATCTCCCTTTATGTGAAAACTATACACCTGCGTATCCAGGAAAAATTTTACCACAATGTTAAATTTTTATAAAACTATAGTTGAAAACACCTCAGGTTAAAGACAAAGTTTTATTATACTGTGTTTAGGTAAATTCGAATGATAGGTAAAGTTATCTGAGGAACTACTCTAGAAAAAAAGGAAATTCTAAACTTAGATTCGATTATATAGTCTCAAATATCCTAAGTATTGAAATTAGCCGTTTTCTGGTGCTTTATAGTAAGGTAGAGGAGTTTGTTAGTTTCAAACTTTGCTCGTAATGATTTGAAAAATTCCAATTTTCTTGTAGAAATTCACAAAGATTTAGATTGTCTATGTTTGGAATATCAGTAAAATGTATTTATAGAGAAAAAAATTTTTGAAGTTTAAGTTTTTAGTTACTTCAATTAGAGAGAGGTTGTATTTATGACTATTTTTAACAAATGTCATGCTGTGTTTGTTGGATTTTTAGCCTTTATAACAGTTACTACAGTAGGTTATACCATCAATCAAGGAGATTTTTTTCAAAACGAGTACCTATTTATTATCACAAAGACTTTCTGGATTTCACTGAGTGTTGCCTATGCGAAATGGTTTGATATGGTTTCGCTAAGAAGGTTAACGAAGAAAGAAATTCTACTTTTTATTGGAAGCTTTCTTATTTGTGTGCTGGTAAATATAGGTTATTATAGTTTTTTTACAGTCTCTTCTGGTGCTAGATATCAACACCTTGAGGCTACTAGTACAGGAATTTCCTTATCCTTTATTGCAAGCGTGACAGTTTTTGGGCCTATTCTGGAGGAATTTGTTTTCAGAGGTATCCTTCAAGGTGCGGTTTTTGAAAATTCTTGGTTGGGGCTTATACTGACTGCCTCTCTCTTCTCTTTCCTGCATGCTCCTTATGATGTTCCTTCGTTTATCTATTATCTATTTGGAGGTTTCATGCTGGGCTTTGCTTATAAAAAGAGTCAAAATCTATCGGTGCCTATTTTAGTTCATATCTGTTACAATTGTTTATCATTCTTGTAGTATATGTAAGTAACCAATATGATATAATATTGGATAAAAAATCTTAAAAAATAGGGAAATGGATACTATTACTGTTTAGATTAATAATATTAAATGATGTCACAATTTGAGATTGTGGATACTGAGAATTTTGCGAAAGTTGAAGAAGGTTTCGGAGGTTGGGAAGAGGAAGCTTTTCAAAAAAATTATATGGTTTGATTGGATAATCATCTGCGCATTCTAATGGTGGTTCTTAATACTTTTCTCGTAACTAATATCAAGTTTAGTCTGATTGGAACAGTTGTAGGAGGATTCGCTGGTTATAGTATGTATGTTCTTGGCTATCTAGGAGATTATCTTGACCTTACAAATCATAGAGTTGTTTCTTCCAAAACATTTCACAAAAGTTATAACATTTTAGAAAATGATTAGATATCATTTAATTGTAATGGAGAAATTGTTTCTGCTGATTGGGAAAGAAAAAATATTTGTAACAAAACGCAATGTATTCTTAGCGAGATTGTTCCTAGGTCAGTTTCCCGTGCTTGTCTCTACTTATCTGTCTCTATCTCGTCAGTTTTTAAATTTTTCCTTGGTTTTCCAATTTCTCTTAGTGGTTATCAACTTGGCTTCTATTTTGGTTACTGTTTACCTCACTAGGGAAATGAGGATAAGAGAATTTGAAGATGATGATTTGGTTAGTCCTAGAACCAATCAACTTATGTTCATCGGCTTGACAGGCTTTATGTCTATTATTTGTTTGTATAGAGGTATCATAGCAACAGAAACCTACCAACAAATAATCGCCTATATTGGCGCTGTTCTCTGCTTAATTATCATGCTTCTGCTTATGTGGGGCTTGAAGTATTATAAAAAGTAGAGCTTAATGAAGTATAAAGGGGTAAGTGTTTTCGAAATACTTACCTTTTTATAATGAATTTTTTTTGCAATTCAAGATGTTTCGATGACAATTCAAGATTTGGATGAAAAACTTTAACAAATAGTGCTATACTGAAATTGTCAAAGTTGCAACAGGACAAAAATTAAAAATAAAAAAGGAGTATTTGTCATGAATACAAAAATGATGGAACAATTTGAGATTATGGATACTGATGTGCTTGCTTGTATTGAAGGTGGCGGTTGGATAAAATGTGGACTCGGTGTAGTTGGAGGTGCATTGACTGGAGGAGTTGCTGGTGGTGCTGTGGGCACTGTAACGCTACCTATCATTGGTACTGTATCTGGAGCTGCTGCTGGTTTTTGGGGCGGAGCGGCAACGGGTGCTGCTACATTCTGTTAAAAATCGCTCTTCATTACTAAGCTGAATTTAGTTGGAATGGAGTAAATAATTATGAACAAGAAAAAGATAGTTTCAACTATAGTATTTTTAGTATTTATTATAATGTCAGTGGCTAATTTTTTTAGAGACTTAACCCCATTGCTATTCATTTTGAATATTATTGGCCTAACTTGTTTTTTAGTGTTAACATACATTAGCATAAAAGACATGATCTTAAATAGAAGTAAATGATGATTTGGTTAGTCCTAGAACCAATCAACTTATGTATATCGGCTTGACAGGTTTTATGTCTATTATCTATTTGTATAGAGGTATCACAGTAGCAGAATCCTATCAACAACTAATCGCTTATATTGGCGCTATTCTCTGCTCAACCATCATGCTTCTGCTCATTTGGGGGTTGAAGTATTATAAAAAGTAGAGCTTAATGAAGTATAAAAGAAAAGGGTAAGTGTTTTCGCAATACTTACCCTTTTATAATGAAGTTTTTGCAATTCAAGATGTTTCGATGACCATTTAAGATTTAGATGAATTTGTAATCTTAAATAAGGTAAGATAAAGATAACAAATGTAAAGGAGTATTCTTATGAAGAATCAAAAGATAAAATCGCTATTACTTGTACCACTTGTATTTGCATCTATTACTACGGGTGTTGTATATGCAGAAGAACAGCCTACTACTTCATCTATCCATGCGAATGATAGTTCTCTTGTGGCACCAGATTTGCCATCGACTAAGGAAAAGGTGGAGCATAAACCTTCTGTTGTAACCCCAGAAGAGTATGAGAAGAATGTTACGGACTTTAAAAAGATAGATATTGAAGCTGTACGTCAATCTTTTACAGAGGATCAATTGGAACATACTATTTATTTTGGTAGAAAAACTTGCTCTCATTGTCGTCAATTTTCTCCTGAATTGAAAGAATTTAATAACTTGATTGAAAAGAAGTTAGAGTATTATGATTTGGATGGTAAGGATTTTGATGGGGAAGCGAGAGAGTTTCTATTTAAAAAAGTCGGTATTCCAGGAACACCAACAATTTTGTATTTAAAAAATGGACATCCGATATCTGGATGGGTTGGTGGCGGAGCAACTGCACAACAGGTGTATGATTATATGTACTCGAGAAACTTACCTAAGCAAACGGAGACAGTGAAATCTTCTGAGGAAACAGTAACTGAAAGTGTCCGTGATGAGAAAACCAGAGATGACAGCATGAGTATTAGTGATAAAGTTGTAAGCGACAGCAAAGGTATGAGTGATGAAAAAAGAACTGAAATGAAAATATCCAATGATAATCCCAATTCTAATAGCGAAAATAGTGGGAAAGTGGAGAGTACAAACTCAACTTCTAAAGCTAAAACTACTCAATCTGACAATTTAGCAATGTTAGACAATAAGAATCAATTGGAAACTCCCAAACCTATTTTTGATGTTGCTCAAGAAAATAAAACTCCTTCAACTGATGTTAAGGATGCTGATTATGTAAGTGAATCTATTACTTCGAGTGAAAAATTATTACCGAGAACAGGAGAGGAAGAAAGTTACCAACTGATTCGGCTGGCTGTCGCGTTTTTTATGACTTCTATAATGATTAAAGTGAAACAAAAAATTCATAAATAAAAATAGATGGTAAACAGGGGCAATGATATTATTTGTTTGTAATAACATATAGCTAGAATTTGCCTATAGACACGAGTGAGAAAATAGGTGTATTTAGTTTATATATAAAAGATTATAACTGTATATGAACTGGACTGAATGGTAAAAGGTCAAGTATTTCCGAAATGCTTTCTTTTTCGATTATTTTAACGCCTCAAGATGTTTTGATGACTATTTATGATTTGGATGGAAAATTTCAAAGAATAGTAGTATACTAACCTTGTTAAGGTTGTAGCCGAAAGTGGAATACCAACTCTTATAGGGGAGAAAACTAACCACTTTTGGAGGATTAAGTAGTAGTTAATGCATAGGTAAAAAAGCATGGGAAATAGTTAGTATTAGCTGAAGTAGAAAATCGAAAATGAAGGGAAAATTATCATGAGTAAGAATAGTAGAACAGAAAAAGCTAGAGTAATAGAAAGTGCAGATTTTGGAGCATATTTTTTAATTTTAGCAGTTGTAGCCGTCGGGGCGCTTGCTTATTTTTCAGAAGATTTTGGGCCAAGGTGAGCAAAAGTTATAGAAATAGTCGGAGCGCCGTTTTCTTTAGGTTTAGGTTTTTTTGCTTTTGATAAAGGTTTTGAAATGCTGAACGAATATAAAGAAAATAAAAGAAAAGAAGACGAAGAGGAAGAAAAAAACAATGTTTCAATTTTCAGAAGCTAACAGTTAAAGTTTGTCTTTGTCCAGTTTGACTTTTACCATAGTATGTGAGGTATATTAAATGAATAAGAAATCCTTTTTTATCATCTGTTCTACGTTGATTATAGCATCGAATCTTCTCATGATTTCCGTGGTGAACAAGGGAGAAGAAACAGGGAGCAACCTGTTTGTGATTGCTATAGCCTGTGTTATGTTACCATCATTTTTATATGCGGTTGAGAACCGAATGACTTCTTTAATTAGGACAGGGTCAGTAGCTCTACTCTTATTGACAGTATTGTCCTTAGTCCGTCTTGTCAACAGAATAGGGAGTACGCCTGAAATCCTCAACATTATCATTACCCTTATCGCTTTGGCAAGTGGGACAGCTGCTATCCTTGTTGCAATCATGAGAATATATGAGAACAGACGGAAGTAAGGGTGAGTAGTTCTCTATTTTGTATTTTCACTTTGTCAAGTTCCCCCAGGGCAAGTATGTTTTTCATGCTTGCTTTTTAAATTTTTTACAATTCAAGATGTTTTGATGACCATTTATGATTTGAGTGAAAAAAATTAATAAACAGTGATATACTAAACTTGTCAAAGTTGCAACAGGACAAAAATTAAAAATAAAAAGGAGTATTTGTCATGGATACAAAAACAATGTTTCAATTTGAAATTATGGATACTGAAATGCTTGATCATATAGAGGGTGGGGATGTATCTGATATTTATAAAGGATACGCTAATCAGGTAAGTCCATTAGGCTCTTATCCTTCTGTATTAAAGAATTCAGGTCCTTTTCCAGTAAGTGGGTACTGCCCGCGTGGTTATCGTGACCTTGGTTATATAGGAGCAGGTTTCCATTTATGTGGAATATAGGCTGAAATATAAGAAATGAGGAAGAGTTTCTATGAAAAAGTATCAGATTCTATTCAAAATAAGTGCAGTCTTCTCTTACTTATTTTTCGTATTTGGTCTTTCTCAGCTGACGCTTATTGTCCAAAATTATTGGCAATTTTCTTCTCAAGTAGGAAATTTTTTCTGGATTCGAAATATCTTGAGTTTGCTATTTAGCGGAGTCATGATTTGGATTCTGGTTAAGACAGGGTACGGCTATCTTTTTCGCATTCCGAGAAAAAAATGGATTTGGTATTCGATTTTGACAGTATTAGTGGTAGTGCTCCAGATCTCTTTTAACGTTCAGACAGCTAAACATGTTCAGTCAACTGCTGAAGGTTGGGCTGTATTGATCGGTTATAGTGGGACCAACTTTGCTGAGCTAGATATCTATATAACTTTGTTCTTTCTGACTCCACTTATGGAAGAGCTAATCTATAGAGGATTACTGCAACACGCCTTTTTTAAGCATTCGAGATTTGGCCTTGATTTGCTTCTTCCGTCAATTTTATTTGCTCTTCCTCATTTTTCAAGCCTGCCTAGTTTGTTAGATATCTTCGTCTTTGCAACATCTGGCATCATCTTTGCTAGTTTGACCCGCTATACCAAGAGCATTTATCCTTCCTATGCGGTGCATGTGATTAATAATATTTTCGCGACATTACCATTTTTTCTGACTTTTTTACACAGGATATTTAGCTAAAAATAGTAGAGTAAAAATAATTATCGATTTTAAGAAGTGAATAATGGAATTTAATATTATTCACTTCTTATTAGTTGATTGGGAAGATTGTACTCTTTGAGTAATTTAAGATGTTTTGATGACCATTTATGATTTGGATGGAAAATTTTAAAAAATAGTAGTATACTAACCTTATTAAGGTTGTAATAGGACGAAAATAAAAAGAGTATTCCTCGTGAATGCAAAAACAATGTTACCATTGGCTATTATGCTTGCTTAAAGGCTTGAGCCTGTAAGTAGAGGAACTGTACTTGGAGGTAATTATGGATTTCAAAAGTTTTCTTATTGTTTTTGTTGTTGGCATGTTTGTTTCTTTTATTACTTCTTTAATTAGGGAAAAATTTTTAAAATCTCCAAAGAAGAATAAAGATAGATCTAATTAGATAAAAAGATTTTTTATCGCTAGTTTAATCTACAGGGGAGTTTCTTTAATATTGTTTCGCCTGTCAAAATGATATGTGATAGCAGGATAAAAAATCTACAAATTAAGTTGGTATCAATACGGTGTAAAGGGCAAGTATGTTTTTCATGCTTGCTTTTTAAATTTTTTACAATTCAAGATGTTTTGATGACCATTTATGATTTGAGTGATCCAAGGTCGAAATGAGTGCTATACTAGCAGTGTAAAGGTTGTGGCTAAACTAAGATAAAGCATACATTTAGGAGGAAATTTTATGAAGAAAAAAATACTGATTATTTTCGTTCTATATCTGATCATGTCTATCCTTCTTTATCCGCTTAGGGAGAGTATTTGGTATCATCTATTTTATACCATAGCCTATATGATTGCGGTTATAATCTATTTTGCTTTAACTAAAAAGAAAGGAGCAAAGAAATGAAAACTTTTCTTGCTAAAAAACGGACCATCTTCCTTGCGAGATTGTTCCTAGGTCAGTTGCCCTTGATTGTCTCTACTTATCTATTTCTATCTCGTCAGTTTTTAAATTTTTCCTTGGTTTTCCAATTTCTCTTAGTAGTTATTAACTTGGCTTCTATTTTGGTCACTGTTTACCTCACTAGAGAAATGAGGATAAGAAAGTTTGAAGATGATGATTTGGTTAATCCTAGAACCAATCAACTGATGTTCATTGGTTTGACAGGTTTTATGTCTATTATCTGTTTGTATAGAGGGATTACAGCAGGAGAATTCTATCAACAATTAATTGCCTACATTGGTGCTATTCTCTGCTTGCTTATCATGCTTCTGCTCATTTGGGGCTTGAAGTATTATAAAAAGTAGCTTTCTTTCCTCTTTTATCAGGATATTTGAGTAGAAGACTCTATTAAAAAGTTCGTGAAATAAATGAATGGAGGTATTTAATATGAAATACAGATTATTTCTTGTTATTTTCTTGAGCAGTATGTTGAATATTCTTTTAGGGACATTTTTACAAATCTCTAATGTATCGATTGGGTGGATTGTTCTCTACAGTGGATTGTTTGAAGCAGGAATTTTCCTTCTTGCTAATAAAGGGGTGGCGGTAAAAATCAAGGAAGTAGACATCCAAAACCGCTTTAAATTTATTTTTGGAAAAACCTTATGGTTTCAAATTCTTTTGCTCATCTTTTTAATGGTCAAACTTTATCTTGGTTTGGATGCGAAGCTGATTTTATTCTATGGACATATTTTCATTGTCTTTAATTCCTTAATGTATCTATTATCTAGTAGTCAGGTTAGCCTTAAAAAGAACAAACTGTTTTCTTAATCTTACAGCAGTAGAGCTTGTCAAGAGGAGGTCATCATGTATAAACACTTATTTTTCCTAGATTCAAAAACCTTAGACTGGTTGACACCCTATATTCTGGTCTTGGCTTCTGACACCATTGCTTTTAATGTTTTTGTGCTAACCTTTGTTTCTGTTGTGGTCTTTTATTTCCTGAATCCCATGCTAGCTTTCATAGTTATATTCTTAGGGGCTGGCTATGTGGTCGGATTTTGCTTACTAAAATGGTTTGTTTTGGAAAGACTAGAGTTAAAGGATGACTTGTAGGGAAGTCTGTTTGTTGAGGAGGATAGTTTTATGGTCATTTTCAATAAATGTCATGCCTTGTTTTTGGGATTTTTAGTATTTGCAATCGTTGGTGCAGCGGGTTATTCCATTAATCAAGGCGATTATTTTCAACACCAGTACACATTCATTGTTGTAAAGAGTCTCTTGCTTTTCCTTAGTTTTGGCTATGCGAAATGGTTTGATATGATTTCTTTGGGGATTTTAAGCAGGAAACAACTCTTGCTCTTCATTGGAATCTTTCTTCTCACTGTGCTGGTAAGTATTAGCTATCATGCTTTTTTCTCAGTTGTTTCTGGTGCTTCGGATCAACACCTTGAGGAAGCTAGTAAAGGACTTTCGCTTTCCTTTATTGTTAGTGCTACAGTTTTGGCACCTATCCAGGAGGAATTCATGTTTAGAGGGCTTCTTCAAGGTGCGGTTTTTGATAATTCTTGGCTGGGGCTTGTGCTGACATCCTCTCTCTTTTCTTTCATGCATGAACCTTATGATATTCCTTCGTTTTGCTATTATCTTTTCGGGGGCTTGTTTCTGGGCTTTGCTTATAAAAAGAGCCAAAACCTATGGGTTTCTACTCTAGTCCACATGTTTTACAACAGTTTGCCACTTTTAACTTATATTCAATGAAAATCAAAGAGCAAACTAGGAAGCTAGCTGCAGGTTGCTCAAAACAGTGTTTTGAGGTTGTGGATAGAACTGACGAAGTCAGCTCAAAACAATGTTTTGAGGTTGTAGATAAGACTGACGAAGTCAGTCACATACCTATGGCAAGGCGATGTTGACGTGGTTTGAAGAGATTTTCGAAGAGTATAAAATGGTTTGTTTTGGAAAGATTAGAGCTCAAGGATGACTTGTAGGGAAGTTTGTTTGGTGAGGAGGATAATTTTATGGAGTTTTTTGATAAATTTCATGCCTTTTGTTTTGGATTTTTAGTACTAATAATCGTCATTACAGTTCCTTATACGATTAACCATGGGGATTTTTTTTCAAAATGAATCTGCATTGATTATTGTAAGTCTTCTAGTAACCTCGCTGAGTGTTGCTTATGCTAGAAAGTTTGAAATGATTTCTTTTGGGATGTTAAGCAAGAAACAACTTTTGCTTTTTATTGCAATCTTTCTTCTAAGCGTTCTTGAGACGCTGGTTTATATTCATTTCTTTGCTATTTCTTCTGGCGCAGGAGTTCAACACTTGACGGAAGTCAGCAGAGGAATTTCCCTTTCTTTGATTTTGACTTCCTCAGTTTTTGGACCCATCCAGGAGGAACTTATTTTCAGAGGACTTCTTCAAGGTGCGGTTTTTGACAATTCTTGGTTAGGGCTTGTGCTAACTTCCTCTCTCTTTTCTTTCATGCATGGACCTTCTAATGTCCCTTCGTTTATTTTTTATCTACTTGGGGGCTTGTTACTGGGATTTGCTTATAAAAAGAGCCAAAACCTATGGGTTTCTACTCTAGTTCACATGTTTTACAATGCTTGGCCACTCTTATATTATTTATAAAAATCATGAAAGGTAAGCAGAAGACGGTGCTTGCCTTTTTCTTTCTATAATGATACCCAAGCCAATCCAGAGGCTTTTCTTTGAGAATCGGGTGTGGAGCGGTTGACGAATAGGCCAAAAACTAGTAGAATAGTAAGGAAACTTTATACGGAGGAAAGAAATGGATTTGGGTGATAATGAGCTAACACTGACTCCCATACCTGGGAAAAGTGGTAAGGCTTATATGGGTAGCTATCCTGATGGGAAGCGTATCTTTGTAAAAATGAACACCTCTCCAATCCTACCTGGTCTAGCTAGAGAACAAATTGCTCCACAATTATTATGGAGTCGTCGTTTGGCAGATGGGCGTGATATGTGTGCTCAAGAATGGTTGACAGGCAAGATATTGACCCCCTATGATATGAATCGTAAACAAATCGTCAATATTTTAACCCGTCTTCATCGCTCACGTCCGTTGATGACACAGTTGAGTCGGTTGGGCTATGCCATGGAAACACCTGTAGATTTACTGCAGTCTTGGCAAGAAACGGCTCCAGATGCGTTGCGTAAAAATCATTTTATCAGTGAAGTGATGGCTGATTTACGTCAGACTATTCCAGGATTTAGAGAGGACTATGCGACCATTGTCCATGGAGATGTACGACATAGTAATTGGATTGAGACAGATAGTGGCTTGATTTATTTGGTGGATTGGGATTCGGTTCGCTTGACCGATCGCATGTTGGATGTGGCCCATATGCTCTGCCATTATATTCCAGAACATCAGTGGAAGGAATGGTTGACCTACTACGGTTACAAGTACAATCAAACGGTATTAAATAAATTGTATTGGTACGGTCAATTGTCTTATTTGAGCCAGATTTCCAAGTATTATATGAACCAAGATTTAGAAAATGTCAATCGGGAGATTCATGGCTTGCGTCACTTCCGAGACAAGTATGGAAAGAGAAGATGAGAGTTAGAAATCGTAAAGGGGCGACAGAATTACTAGAGGCAAATCCCCAGTATGTGGTCCTCAATCCCTTGGAAGCCAAGGGGAAATGGCGGGACTTATTTGGCAATGATAATCCCATTCATGTGGAAGTTGGAAGTGGAAAAGGTGCCTTTGTTTCAGGTATGGCCAAGCAAAACCCTGACATCAACTATATCGGGATTGATATTCAAAAGTCTGTTTTGAGCTACGCTTTGGACAAGGTGCTTGAAGTTGGAGTGCCTAATATCAAGCTTTTGTGGGTAGATGGTTCTGACTTGACTGACTACTTTGAAGACGGTGAGATTGATCGTTTGTATCTGAACTTTTCAGATCCTTGGCCTAAAAAACGTCATGAAAAGCGTCGTTTGACCTACAAGACCTTCTTGGATACCTTCAAGCGTATCTTGCCTGAAAATGGAGAAATTCATTTCAAGACGGATAACCGTGGCTTGTTTGAGTACAGCCTAGTGAGCTTTTCTCAGTATGGCATGAAGCTCAACGGTGTCTGGCTAGATTTACATGCCAGTGATTTTGAAGGCAATGTCATGACAGAATACGAGCAAAAATTCTCCAACAAGGGGCAAGTTATCTATCGAGTTGAGGCAGAATTTTAAGAAATAGCCTGAAATCAGGCTGTATAAGTGCTTTTGCTTTACATAAGTTGGCAAACGTGCTATACTAAGAGTAAGAATATGAGAAAGTGAGGCGGGGAAATATCTTCGCCTCTTGCTTATGAGGAGGTGGACGCAATCGCAACAATCGTAGAATTAGTCAGAGAAGTTGTAGAACCTGTCATAGAAGCTCCTTTCGAACTCGTGGATATCGAGTATGGAAAGATTGGCAGTGACATGATTCTCAGTATTTTTGTAGATAAACCTGAAGGAATTACCTTGAACGACACGGCAGACTTGACAGAAATGATCAGTCCTGTCCTAGACACCATCAAGCCAGATCCCTTCCCAGAACAATATTTCCTAGAAATCACCAGTCCAGGCTTGGAACGTCCTTTGAAAACCAAGGATGCCGTTGCTGGAGCGGTTGGGAAATACATCCATGTCGGGCTCTACCAAGCCATCGATAAGCAAAAGGTCTTTGAAGGAACTCTGTTGGCCTTTGAAGAGGACGAGTTGACCATGGAATATATGGACAAGACGCGTAAGAAAACCGTCCAAATTCCATACAGTTTAGTATCAAAAGCACGTTTAGCAGTAAAATTATAGAAAAAGAAAGGATAGCTTTTGAGGATTCAAAAGTGAAGAAAACATGAGTAAAGAAATGCTAGAGGCCTTCCGCATTTTGGAAGAAGACAAGGGAATCAAAAAAGAAGACATCATCGACGCAGTAGTAGAGTCGCTTCGTTCCGCTTATCGCAGACGCTATGGTCAATCAGACAGCGTAGCCATTGACTTTAACGAAAAAACAGGTGACTTTACCGTTTATACTGTCCGTGAAGTGGTTGATGAAGTATTTGATAGCCGTTTGGAAATTAGCTTGAAAGATGCTCTTGCCATTAATTCAGCCTATGAACTTGGTGATAAAATCAAGTTTGAAGAAGCGCCTGCTGAGTTTGGTCGTGTAGCAGCCCAATCTGCCAAACAAACCATCATGGAAAAAATGCGCAAGCAAACACGTGCCATTACCTATAACACTTATAAAGAGCATGAACAAGAAATCATGTCTGGTACTGTAGAACGCTTTGACAACCGCTTCATTTATGTCAACCTTGGTAGCATTGAAGCCCAATTGTCAAAACAAGACCAAATTCCTGGAGAAGTTTTTGCTTCTCATGATCGTATTGAAGTTTATGTCTACAAGGTTGAAGACAACCCTCGTGGTGTGAACGTCTTTGTTAGCCGTAGCCATCCAGAAATGATCAAACGTTTGATGGAGCAAGAAATTCCAGAAGTTTATGATGGAACTGTTGAAATCATGAGCGTAGCTCGTGAAGCTGGTGACCGTACTAAGGTTGCCGTTCGTAGCCACAATCCAAACGTGGATGCTATCGGTACAATCGTTGGACGTGGTGGTGCTAATATCAAGAAGATTACTAGCAAGTTCCATCCAGCTCGCTACGATGCTAAAAATGACCGTATGGTACCAATCGAAGAAAACATCGACGTTATCGAGTGGGTAGCAGATCCAGCTGAATTTATCTACAATGCCATCGCTCCTGCTGAAGTTGACCAAGTTATCTTTGACGAAAACGACAGCAAACGTGCCTTGGTGGTTGTTCCTGATAACAAGCTTTCTCTTGCCATTGGTCGTCGTGGACAAAACGTTCGCTTGGCAGCTCACTTGACTGGTTACCGTATCGATATCAAGTCTGCTAGTGAATTTGAAGCCATGGAAGAAGCTGGTTCGGTAGATTTGGAAGCAGAAAACGATACTGTCGAAGAATAAAAGCTGCTAGAGGAGGGAAAGATGAAAACGAGAAAAATCCCTTTGCGCAAGTCTGTTGTGTCTAACGAAGTGATTGATAAGCGTGATTTGCTCCGCATTGTCAAGAACAAGGAAGGGCAAGTCTTTATTGATCCGACAGGCAAGGCCAATGGCCGCGGCGCTTATATCAAGCTAGACAATGCAGAAGCCTTAGAGGCGAAAAAGAAGAAGGTCTTTAACCGTAGCTTTAGCATGGAAGTGGAAGAAAGCTTTTATGACGAGTTGATCGCTTATGTGGATCACAAAGTGAAAAGAAGAGAGTTAGGACTTGAATAAGCAAAAGATAAGCAATCTCTTGGGACTTGCTCAGCGAGCAGGGCGGATTATATCGGGTGAAGAATTGGTGGTCAAGTCCATTCAAGATGGCAAGGCCAAGTTGGTCTTTCTAGCCCATGATGCTGGACCCAATCTGACCAAGAAGATTCAAGATAAAAGTCATTATTATCAAGTAGAAATTGTAACCGTGTTTTCAACACTGGAATTAAGCATAGCAGTCGGAAAATCGAGAAAGGTTTTGGCTGTAACAGATGCTGGATTTACAAAGAAAATGAGGTCTCTTATGGAATAGAAGAGGAGGACATGATTTGTCTAAGAAAAGATTGTACGAAATCGCAAAAGAACTTGGAAAAGAAAGTAAAGAAGTTGTAGCGCGTGCAAAAGAGTTGGGCTTGGATGTGAAAAGCCACTCATCAAGTGTGGAAGAAGCTGTCGCTGCAAAAATCGCTGCCAGCTTTAAGCCTGCAGCTGCTCCGAAAGAAGAAGCAAAGCCTGCAGCACCAAAAGCAAGTGCAGAAAAGAAAGCCGAGAAATCTGAGCCAGCTAAACCAGCTAAACCAGCTGTAGCTAAGGAAGAGGTAAAAGCGGCTGAGCCAGTCGCTCCGAAGACAGAAAAAGTAGCGGCTAAACCGCAAAGCCGTAATTTCAAGGCTGAGCGTGAAGCTCGTGCTAAAGAGCAGGCAGAACGACGCAAGCAAAATAAGGGCAATAACCGTGACCAACAAAAGGGAAATCATCAAAAGAATGATAACCGTAATGGTGGAAAACAAGGTCAAGGCAATCGCGACAATCGTCGCTTTAATGACCAAGCTAAGAAACAGCAAGGTCAGCAAAATC